>JAAWBT010000071.1 GCA_022792835.1 Lachnospiraceae bacterium
ATACCATCGGTTGACAAGAGCATACACGGTCGGAGAAGGGGGAATTTCTACATGAGCTGCGTTACTCTCTCTCCGTGTACCTCTCTGTACGCGTCGTTCCAGTGCCTTGCCCATGGGAAAATTCCCCTCTTTCCGACTCCCAGACTCCACCTGCAGTGATTTGGCTGTTTTTCAGGGCGGACGACAGGATGTACGCGGAGGGAGGACAACGCGGAAAAACCGGCAAATCATGCAGACTGGAGCGTGTGTGTCCTTGTCAACCGATGGTAATGCTTAGAAAAATACAGAGGGTGAAATTTATGAACAAAGTCAGTACTGTCAACCAGGTAAAAGAACACAACATCGAGCTGGTGCGAAATGCCCTTCGGCGTGACCCGGCAGAATTTACCAAACATTCTATTGCCCGGGAAACAGGGCTTTCCATTGCCACTGTCAACAATATTCTTAACGCGCTCTGTGAAGCGGGGGAGATCGTCGCCCTGGGAAGCGCCTCGTCCACCATTGGCCGTCCCGCAGTCCGATACGCTTACAACAAAGACTATTCCCATATCTGCTGCATGTTTCCTTCCTCGGCAGGGAGCCAGCAGTATCTTTCCTATGCCGTTTACGATCTTTTAGGCACTCCTTTAAAACAGCGGCAGGTCTGGCTGGAGGACATTACCTATGAGGATTTTGAGAACCTCTCTTCCTCCCTGTTAAAAGAGGACCCCTGCCTGAACCGGTTCAGCATCGGCATCCCCGGATACTGTAATGACCGGCTGATCCAGTCCTGCACTATGACGAACCTAAACGGCTGTGACCTTGCCGGGCGCTTAAGCGAACAGTTCCCCTGTGAATTTCTCATGGAGAACAACATGAACGCCATCGCCTACGGACTTTATGACTCCAGAAAACAGCAGGGCCACGCCCCTGCCCAGCTGGTAGTTATTTCCTTTTTTGAGGGCAGCGGTCCCGGCTCTGGAATCATTCTGGACGGAGAAATCTACCGGGGAAAAAGCAATTTCGCCGGAGAAGTCGTATTTCTCCCCTATCCAGACGGAAATATCTACGATCTCATCCGTCAGGGGCCCAAGGCTATTGTAACCGCCGCCGCTCAGGCAGTTGCCGCCTGCACCATTATCCTGAACCCGGAGATCTGCGTCCTCACCGGCGAAAATTTAAGTCCCGGCATGTGTGATGCCATCCTGGCCCAGTGCAAAGAGCAGATCCCCGCGCTGCACCTGCCGGCGCTTTCGTATGTGGCCAATTATAATCAGTATTACCAGAACGGCCTCTTCCGCATCGCCCTGGAATCCTCATCAATATAACACTGCCTTGCCCAAGGTGCCAAACAAGGTCAGCTTATGTAAGACCACCTCCCCCATTGCCTCCATGCACGGTGTCTGAATATCACTTGGCTCCCTCAGATTTGGATTCGCTCCAAGGACTTCTCTCATCTTTTTGTAATAGGCGCTCTTGATATCACTTGCGATATTAATCTTATTGATCCCCATGGTCACTGCCTGGCCAATTTCTTCATCCAAATTTCCAGAACCGCCGTGGAGAACCAGAGGAATGCTGACCTTGGCTTTAATCTCTCTCAGAATATCCAGTCTGAGTTTCGGAATCATGCCTGCCGGATATAGACCATGGGAGGTCCCGATAGCCACTGCCAAGGTATCCACGCCTGTTTCTTCCACAAACCTCACCGCATCTTCTGGATTGGTGTAGATAATCTCTGCCGCACCGCCTTCTGCCTGCGCATCCGCCGAACCGATGGTTCCCAGTTCTGCCTCCACAGAAACATTTGCCGGGTGCGCAATCTCAACGATCTTCTTTGCCCCTGCAATGTTCTCTTCAAAAGGAAGCTCCGAACCGTCAAACATCACAGAAGTAAATCCCGCCTGGATTGCGTAAACTATTGTCCCAAAATCCCCACAGTGGTCCAGATGCAGGCTGACCGGGACGGGTGATTTATGGGCACGGCTCACAATCGCGGCGATCAGATCCGTACCTGTAAATTCCAGTTCGATAGGATGAACTTCGATGATAACCGGAGAATTTGTCTTCTCGCAGGTATCCATAATCTTCTCGAACATGGAGTAATCGCTGATATTAAACGCCGGAACCGCAAAATTATTTTCATTTGCAATTTTTAAGAGGTCTTTCATATTCCTTAACATAATGTCATATCCTTCCGTCTCTATTTTTCAAACACCCTGTGCAGGGTCGCCGCGTCCCTTGCCAGAAGCGCTTCCTCAGACCCCAGCTCACAGACTGTCGGCTTATCATAAACACTTTCAATGATCAGGCTTCCTTCGTAGCGGCTGTCCAGGATGGCTTTCGCAGTTCGGTAAAAGCCGGAGGTCCCTTCCCCCAAAAGCGAGCCAGAAAGCATGGCGCCGACCCCATCTTTCAGATGCACGCCTGCGATCACATCCTCGAGCGCCGTAAAATATCTTGCCATGGAGGTGCCGTCTAAGGCATAGAGGTTCTGGGAGTCAAAAAATATTTTAACCATGGGATTATCTACTGCGTCCAGCAGATTATGTACCTGATCTACACTCTGATTGATCTCCAGGCAGGTCATAATTCCCCTCTCTGCCGCCTTGTCGCCCAATCGTTTGATATATTCCACCGCCCGGTGGAAAGACGCGCCGCCTTCGATCCCATTTTTGCCCAGCACCGGAAGCAGATAAGATTTGCATCCAAAGACTGTGCAGAGCTCAATCGCCCTGTCACAGAGAGCCGCCGCGATCTGCTCCTCCTCCCCGCTCTTCGCCATGGTAAAGCTGTACTGGTCTACAAACTGCGGACACAAAGAATCAATCTCCACTCCGTATTTCTCACTTGCTCTCCGATATTCCTCCACTGTGGCCGGGTCAGCAAGACCTTTTCCACAAAAGGTCTCCTCGCCCACTCCCAGCTGCACACAGTCCAGGCTCTGCCCCGCCGCCATTTTACAAAGTTCTCCGCCCCGCGTTTTCACCGACCATTCACATACGCCATATCGAAATCTTCCCATGCGCCTCCTCCTTTTCCAAAAGTTACGCCCTGGCATTTTCTGCTCAGGGCGTTTCAAAAAGTCACTCAAGTTTTCTACTCCATACCGTCATAGAGTTTTTTAAGGGCTGCCTCCAGCTTTTTGTAATCCTCCGGCTTTAAGGGCTGGTATGGCTTAATACAGTGGCCGCAGTCAATTCCCTGAATCTTAAGCACTCCCTTGATTGCCGGGAAAATGCCGATTTCAAGAAGTGTCCCGATCATCTCGTTCCCCTTGCCCTGCAGATGCTTTGCTTTCTCCATGTCTCCTGCATCGAAGGCTTTTTTCAGGTTTACAAACACATCCCCCATGATGGAGAAGGTACTGCCGATCGAAGCCTTTACCCCTACGGAGAGGGCCGGCAGCAAAATCTCGTCGTGTCCGTTAAAAATAGCCTTGTCTTTGCAGCGCCGGACCAAGGCTTCTGTCTGCATCAGATCCATGGTGGTCTGCTTCACCCCCGCGATCCCACTGTGGGACATAAACTGAATCAATTCTTCTGTTCCAAAGGAAACCCCGCTCAGTTTCGGAATATTGTAAATGATCACCGGCAGGCCGGTCGCTTCCGCGATATCATAGTAATACTGTTTGATTTCCTCTTTGGAATAGGAAAAATAGAAGGGCGGCACCGCCGAAATAGCAGAAACCCCGCAGCCGGCCACCGCCTCTGCCATGTTAATGGTCGCCTTTGTGGAAAAAGTACCAATGTTTGCAAGCACATCCCCTCTTCCGTCTACAATCTCGCAGACCGCTTTTATCAGCCGCACCCTCTGCTCATCCCGCAGAAGAAAGGATTCTCCCGTGCTCCCGCTCACGTAAAAGCCCGCCACCCCCTGCTTCAAAGTCTTTTCGATGACCTGTTCCAGCGCTTTCTCATTGATCTCTTCATGGGCGTCAATGGGGGTGATAAGCGCAGGATAAATTCCTTCAAACTGTCTCATTTTCTGTTCTCCTTTACTGGTCCAGCCCAGGTACCAGTACCACCTTTGCTGCTTCGCGGTTTGTGAACATCTCGAATCCCTCTCTCCATTTGGACAGCGGAAGCACATGGGTGACAACCGGGCTCATATCAATACGGCCTTCCCGGTACAAGGTCAGCACATTTCGCCAGGAGGTATGGTCATAGCCCATGTGCCCCACAAAGGTAATCCCTTTGTGCCCCATCAGATCTGCCGGGTCTTCCTCATAGGACACAGCACTGCGCGTGTAACCTACCATAATGAACGAGCCGCCTGGACGGAGCATCTGAACTGCCTGAGGAAGAATGTTGGCTGAACGGGAGGCACAGTTGATGACAGCGGCAATTCCTTCTTCCCCTCCCAGCGCTTTTACTTTTTCCACCAGCTGTGAATCATCTGCAAAGAGAATATCTGTTGCCCCCAGTTTCTCACAGATCGGATTTCTGGCGGGCGCGCTTCTCTTGGTTGTGATAACGATAATTTTTGCTGCATTTACAAGCCTTGCAATCTGCACTGCAAACAGTCCAAGGGGGCCGTTCCCAAAAATCACAACATTATCGCCCGGGATAACTTTCGCCTCCTGGATAATGGACTTGTATGCATTGCAGATGGGATCCATGACCGCCGCATGTTCAAAAGACATGTTGTCCGGGAGCCGACGGATGCTGGAGGGATCCCTTTGGAGTACAATCCCCGGAATCCGGACGTATTCCGCCATGCCTCCGTCCATATCTCCACCGATGCCCTTTCTCTCCGGGCAGAGCAGGAAGTTCCCTGTCTCACATGCCGGACAGTGTCCGCAGACATAGCCCGTATTGTCAGAAACTACCCTGTCGCCGACCTTCCAGTCTGTCACATATTTGCCCACTTCATACACCTCACCCGCGAACTCATGTCCAATTACCATGGGATAAGTATAATTTTTATATTTCTCTTCATCCGGGCCATACAAAAGCGGCATATCGGAACCGCAGATTCCTGCTGCTTTCACCTTCAGGACAATGTCATTGTCACCACACACCGGATTCGGAACATCCGTATATACCAGATTGTCAGGGCCATATGCCATTTTTGCCAATGCCTTCATTTTGATTCCTCCTGCTCCATTTATGTTAGAACTTCTCGTCACGCTCACCTATAAAGTCCATGTTGAGAGTAAGTCCGAGGCCCGGAAGATCCGGAATGGTTATGTATCCCTCCACTGCCTTTGGCGCGTTCAGATAAAGGCTCTCCGTGATCCCCTGGAACAGCTTGAGCCGCTCTAAGAAAGGCGCGTTTCCAAAGGCGCTAACCAAGTGCATATGCATATGTTCCATGGCATGGGGCGCAAATTTCACATTAAATGCCTGGGTGAGAGCCCCGATCTTGAGCATTTCCGTGAAACCGCCGGCCCGCACTCCGTCAAGCTGAACGATATCTGCGCAGCCGTGAATCAGAAGATCCCTGGCCCCATATTTCGTGTATTCGTGTTCACCTGTCGCCAGAGGCAGGTCCGTGGTGCTCTTGTACTTCATAAGACCTGGAATGTCGTCTGCAAACACCGGCTCCTCCAGGAACATGATATCATAT
The DNA here is from genome assembly GCA_022792835.1 of Lachnospiraceae bacterium. Taxonomy (GTDB): domain Bacteria; phylum Bacillota; class Clostridia; order Lachnospirales; family Lachnospiraceae; genus Lientehia. The sequence goes on from JAAWBT010000071.1 coordinate 5,551, forward strand.
TCCTTTACCCGGTTGGCAAATCTGGCCCCTGTGCTGGCATCCCAGCAGTTGTTTGCATCTAACATAATGCCGATCTCAGGACCCACGGCCTCACGGACTTTCTGTACCCGTACAAGATCCCGGTTCAGGTTCTGGCCGCCTTCCACGCCGACTTTGAATTTAATGTTTTTATACCCATCCTCTTTGACCAGGCCAACCATCTCTTCCACCAGTTCGTCGTCGGAGTAAGAGCTCCAGCCGCCGCTCCCGTACACAGGGACTTTCGGATCGTTCCCGCCAAAGAGCCGGTACAGGGGGATGTCAAGAATCTTTCCCTTCAGATCCCAGAGGGCAATATCCACGGCCGACAGGGCGCAGAACATGAGGCCCTTGCGTCCCACTCCCCGCAGATAAGCGAAAAGCTCGTTCCAGATCACTTCTGTCTCAAAGACATCCCTTCCCAACAACTTGGGAACAATGTTTTTCTCAATCAATATCTTCGTGGCCTCGCCGCCCACCTCATGGTAAGTCACGCCAAAGCCCTCCAGGCCGTCCTCCGTAGTCACGCGGACAACAGTAAATCCAATGCACTCTACCTTCCTGGTAGCATCCGCGAACCCTCCGGTGATCGTCTGGGAAACCAAATGCACTTTTACATCTTTAATCAAATGCTTTTTCATGTATTTTCACCTCATACAATTATTCTGTTTTATGCTTCCTGGACAGTCTTGGTCTTTCTGTTGTTGGCAAAGGCATCCAGGCTGATTGCAAACAAGAGAACTGCACTCCGCACAATATACTGGAAAGACGGGTCCAGGTTTAAAAGGCTCATGCCGTTGTCCAGGGCCGCCATGATCATGGTGCCGACCACAGCCCCGATGACCGTTCCCCGGCCGCCCGTGATGGCCGTTCCGCCGACCACACAGCCGGTGATGGCCGTAAATTCATATCCGTTTCCAGTGGAGGTGGTCGCAGAATTCAACCGTCCCAGGCAGACCATGGCTGCCGTCGCCACCACCACCGCGTGAAGAACGTAAAGCTTCAAAAGCTCTTTGGATACATTGATGCCGGAAAGCGCCGCCGCATCCTTATTCCCGCCGATGGCATAAATATATCTGCCGAACTTCGTATTGTTGCTGATATGGGAGATCAAAAGAGCCAGCGCCAGAAGGATCAGCATGGCGTAGGCAAACCCTCTGTGCTGATAGAGAACCACAGTCACAAAGACCGCCAGCGCGCAGATCGCCGCCATCTTCGGGGCCACTTTTCCCCAGCGTTTCTCATAGAGTCCCTGTTTCAGCCCTTTTCTCTCTTTGGAAATGGTAAACCACAGATAGGCTGCGATTAAAAGCGCCCCCACAATCAGTGTGGTGTCATTTTTAGAAACGACAGACGGAAGATAACCGCCCCCCATTTCCGCAATGATTCCCTTGATGGGGCCGTAAATACGGCCGCCGGAGAGCATCTGGTTGATTCCCAGGAACAAAAGCTGAGTGGCCAAGGTGATAATGAAGGCCGGGAGCTTCATGTAGCCGACCCAGAAACCGTGCCAGAGTCCCGCGACAATGGCGATCACATATACCAAAAGAAGGGCCGCCCAGGACGGGATCTCCGGATGGTTCACAATGACAATCGCAGCGATAATGCCCAGCATTCCCAGGAAACGGCCTGCGGAGAGATCTGCGTTGCCTGTGATAATGACCAGGCACATGGTGATCGCAATGATGGAGTAGGTCGCTCCCTGCATCAAAAGGTTCGACATATTGGCTACCGTCATAAAGGTGCCCTTCGTCAAAATCTGAAAGATCACAAAGATAATGACCGTTTCTACTACCAGGCTGTTTTTATAAAACAGCCCGAACAAATCAAATTTTTTATTCTTCGTCATTTCTATTCCCCTCCTGTGGCGGCCATGCCGATCTCTTCCTGTGTAATATTCCTCTCTTTATTGGAAAATTCCCCCGAGATTTTTCCGCCGCGCATCACATAGATCCGGTCGCTTAAGCCGAGTACCTCCGGAAGCTCCGAAGAGATCACGATGACCGCAATGCCCTGCTCCGTCATCTGATTGATCAACTGATAGATCTCCGTCTTGGCCCCAATGTCAATCCCTCTGGTAGCCTCATCCAAAATCAGCACCTTTGGCTCTGTCATAAGCGCCTTCGCCAGACAGACCTTCTGCTGATTGCCGCCGGACAGATTGCCGACCCGCTGTAAAATCGACGGAGTCTTGACTCTAAGCTTCCCAGCCATCTCTTTTACCCTGACATATTCCTCGTCCCGGTTGATGAAAAAGCCTCTCCGCACAAACTTGCCGAGGCTCGACAGAGAAGAATTGTAGGCAATGTCTGAAGTAAGCACCAGGCCATAGCGCTTCCTGTCTTCAGAAGAATAGAACAGTCCGTTTTTAATGGCCTCGCTGGTGTTTTTGAACCGTGGCCTTTCCTTTCCCAGATACTCAAACTTTCCGGACACGGCTCCCTCCATGGCTCCGAAGATACTCATGGCAAGCTCCGTCCTCCCGGCTCCGATCATGCCTGCAATACCGACTACTTCCCCGGCCCGAACCTCCAGATCCACATCCTGGACAATCCATTTGTCATTGATTCCATCATAGACAGACCAATCGGAAACCTTTAACATCACATCTCCGATCTCACAATTTCTGGGTTCAAACCTGGTGGTAATCTCCCGCCCCACCATGCCGCTTACCAAGGTGTCCTCTGTATGCTCTGCGGCCGGCCTGGAATCAATGGTCTGTCCGTCCCTGAGAATCGTGATAGTATCCGCGATGTCCAGAACCTCGTTTAACTTGTGGGAAATGAACACAATGCTCATCCCCTGTGCCTTTAATTCCCGCACAAGCCTGAGGAGATTCTCCGAATCATCCTCCGGCAGCGGAGCCGTCGGCTCATCCAGAATCAAAATCTTACATTCTTTGTTGAGGGCTTTGGCGATCTCCACCTGCTGCTGCTGTCCGATGCCGAGGTTTCCCACTCTGGTTGTGGGGTTTACCTTCAGGTTCAGATTGTCCAAAAGCTCTTTGGACCGTTTATATTCAAAATCCCAGTTGATGGTGCCGTTCTGGCACACCTCGTCGCCCAGAAAAATATTTTCGCATACATTTAAAGTCTGGATCAGGCCCAGCTCCTGATGGATGATGGCGATTCCCGCCGCCTCGCTCTGTTTGATTCCTTTAAACCGGACCTTTTGCCCGTCAAGAAGGATCTCCCCTTTGTAATCGGTATGTTCTCCGCTTAAAATCTTCATCAGCGTGGACTTGCCTGCCCCGTTTTCCCCCACCAGAGCATGTACCTCTCCCCTCCGAATGCCGAAGGTTACGTCGTCCAGTGCCTTGACTCCGGGAAACTCTTTTGTAATATGGCTCATCTGCAAAATATAGTCTTCCATAATATGGCACCTCCTTTCCCGTTTTTTAAATCAATCCTGCAAAAACGGAGCTTTCGTTTTCTATTTACGAAAGCCCCGCCCTGTTTTTTTATCTTCCAAAATTCTATCAGAAGTGTTTCTCCCACCAGCCCTGCAGTTTCTCGCAGATCTGTTCCGGAGTCTTTACGGCCGGATCAATCGTCCACATCACTTCATTTCCAAAATATCCTTTGTAGCCGTTTTCGTCGAACTGAACCAGCATGGCGTCCAGATCCAGATCACCCTCTCCGGGAATCCGATGCTCCCACGCCCCCGAAGGGAGAAGTCCCCCGTCCGTGTAATGGACATTGACCACCCGGTCTTTGCCGCAGATATCATAGACATCCTGCACAGATTCCTTCGTCTGTGCCAGACACATCAGGTCAATGGTAACCGCCATGTTGTCTCGTCCGCAGTCACCGATCAACCGCATAATCTGCCTGTGGTCTGTAATGACTGTAATGTTCCTGGTCGTCGCCTCAAAGGTGATGGTAACCCCCTCCGTCTTCGCAATATCCGCCAGACGAACCATGGAGTCCACGGAGCGTTTCCACGCCTCATCTTCTTTTTCATCCGCCAGGGCATAACCGGGAAACACCAGAACGTAAGGGGCCCCAATCACTCCGGCTGTGCGGATCGCCCTTTCATAATACCGGAAGGTCCGAAGTCTGGCTGCCGGATTTGCCGCCGCCAGGTTCACCGGGTAAGCGCAGTTTTCCGGGTTGATCTCCCATACACTCATGCCGTGGGTCTCCAGCTTATGCTTTAACACTTTCATATCCGCATAAGTAACGTCGTCCATGCAAAAGTGCGGCTCTGCCCCGTAAAATTCCAGCTTTTTTGCTCCCAGCCTCTCCAGGGAATCCAGAGCATAATCCAGCGAATACTTCGCAAAAGGAAAATTGGAGTGGATATACTGCTCTTTTTTCAGGTTTTTAAATACCATGAGATTATTCTCCGTAAATATCCTCGCGAGTATACACGCCTGCCTCAATTACGTCATCAATGTTGTCTTTGGTGATCACTTTTCCTGCATAGTTGAAGAAGGGAATCTCCTCACCTTCACTATTGTTCTCAGTTGTCTCAAAATCATCCATGGTCAAATTGCCCAGGTAGTAATCAATACAGGTATTGATGAACTGCTCCGGATATTCGTTGCCGCTCTTAAGAACTGTAGAAACCTGTGTTCCTGCAACGATTCTCTGAAGAGCTACCAGATCACAGTCCTGTCCACATACAAGGACTTTTCCTTCCAGGCCTGCATCTGTAAGCGCCTGGATCGCACCGCCTGCCAGACCGTCGTTCATACACAGGATTGCAGTCAGCTCCTCGCCGTAAGTAGCAATCCAGTTCTCTGCGTTGGACATAGCCACTGCCGGATCCCAGTTGGTGGCCCACTGCTCGCCGATCACTTCCACATCACATTTTGACATACTCTCGTGCATACCGTCATGGAATTTCTGAACGCCTGTGCCGCCTGCCGGATCGCCGTAAACATAGGCTACCTTGCCGCTGATGTTCATGTTGGCAATTGCCTCTGTGATCTGCTTGCCGATGGCAAACTCTTCATTGCCGCCGGAAAGATCTGCATAGCACTCGCCGCTGGTGGCTTCGTAATAACAGACCAGAACGCCTGCATCGTGAGCTGCCTTCATGGCGTTGCTGATGGTCTCTTTCTCATTGCCGTTGGCGATCAGAATGTCGATCCCCTGAGAAACCATGTTCTCAATCTGGCTGGCCTGCTTCATGGCGTCATTCTCAGAAACCTGATAGATAAGCTTGATGCCCTGCTCTTCACAGACTTTCTCCATCACTTCCAGCTCTCTCACCCAGCGTTCCTCCTGAAGTGTCTTCCAGGACACGCCGATTACCAGCTCTTCTTTGGCTTTCTTCCCTTCTGTGCCAGCTGCCGCAGGAGTCTCTGCCGCACCTTCCGTGCCCTTTGTCTCAGCAGGAGCTTCCGTCGCTGCTTCGGTGTCTGCTTTTGTCGCCGCCTTGGTGTCTGCCTTTGTGTCGTCAGTCCCGCTGCCTCCGCAGGCTGCCAGGCCAAGCACCATCGCTCCGGCCAGGATCATGGAAATCAGTCTTTTCTTCATAGTTTTTTGTATCCTCCTTTTTTCATTTTGTACACCCTGTTTCTTGTACATGTCATAAATATACCTCGTCTTTTCTTATTTGTCAACTAATATATATTATTTTTTCAAATTTATTTGATGTCTTTGCCTTTTCCCTCTTTTTCCCATCCGTTTTTTTCCTGTTTTTTGTCAAAATTGATCTATGAATTCATTTTAGAACTTATATATCACAGATTTTCTTTTTCCCTCTTGCCTTTTTCCAACAAGCACCTTATAATAATCTTATGAATATTTCATTTTTTCGCCTATTGATAGGATGACTTGAAATTAATATAAGGAAACAGGAGATAGTATCATGTACAGCAAACAGACAAACGCAGAAACTTTAAAAGAAGGTATCGTCGAATTGATCATCAAGCATTTAAAATCCGGAGAGAAGCTCCCATCAGAGAAAGAAATGATGCAGGCCTTCAATGTAAGCCGTACCAGCCTCCGGGAAGTTTTATCTGCCTATGAAGCCAACGGTATTTTGGAGTCCCGCCAGGGGAGCGGCTATTATGTCCAGACCCCAAATATCAGCAAACAAATCTTAAACACCTGGTCCATCCTGCTTCACGCCACCCCCAATCTCTTTCTGGACCTTTTGGAGATCCGCCGAATCCTGGAGATCCACTCTCTGCCCAGGGCCATCGAGCGCATCCGCACAGAACAGCTCCAGCACTTAAGCCAGCAGGTGGAGGCCATGAAAGCCAAAGCCCAGAGAGGAGAAGCCTTTGTGGCGGAAGACCGGCAGTTTCACCGGATTCTTTTTGAGAGCACCAACAACGTGTTTCTGGAACAGCTTCTCACCACCTTCTGGGATTTATTTGAGCAGTTTGAGGTCTATAAACAGCACGACAACCTGATTGAAGTGGCCGGACAGCACGAAAAGATCCTGAAAGCCTTTGCCAAACAGGACCTCTCCCTTTTAGACGAACTGTTCCAGGAGCAGTTCAATGATTCCCGCTACCAGGTGATGAAATCGCTGCTGAATCTGTGACCAATATCCCGTAACGACAGCCAACACCGCCGCACAGTGAATGTAAATATCCTCTGTGCGGCGGTGTTTTTTATCATGAATCTTCTGTCAGCCTCAAGCTTCGCAATCACATGGTTTTATTTTCTCTCATTGAAGGCATATCGGAACACAATGGACTTTAACTGTGTCACCTCGTCCATGACTTTGGAGAGGGATTCCCGGCTGTTGCCGCTCATCTTCTTTCCTCCGCCAAAGGGAAGCTCCGCCGCCCGGAAGTTGCCGGAGCCGTTGATGGCGATGTGGCCCGTTTTCAGGCGTTTCGCCGTCTGCAGGCAGGTATAGATATCCCTGGAGAAAAGCCCGCCGCCCAGGCCGTAGTGGGACTGGTTGGCAATGGCCACCGCCTCGTCCACCGTATCGAAGCCGATGACCGGCCACACAGGGCCAAACACTTCCATATCTTTTGCAATATCCATATCCGGTGTCACATCTGTCAGGATTGTCGGGTCATAGAAGGCGCCGTTCCGCTTTCCGCCCCTTGCCAGCTTTGCTCCCTGGGAGATAGTCAGGTTCACCTGTTCTTCCACCGTTTTCGCAGCCCGCTCCCCGATCATGGGCCCCATATTCACCTTCGGATCCATGGGATCGCCGATGACCAGCTTGTCAAGTTCTGCAGAAAGCCGTTTTACAAACTCCTCCTTTAAGGAATTATGGATCAGGAATCGCTTGGAGCCGGTACAGCACTGGCGGTTGTTTCTTGCCTGGTCCTCTGCCTCCTTGATGACCAGATCCATATCTGCGTCTGCAAACACAATAAAAGGATCATTTCCGCCCAGCTCAAATTTGTAATCCGTCAGGTTCTTGGCCGCCGTGGCCGCGATACTTAACCCCGCTTCTGTACTCCCGGTGAAGTTTACGCAGGCGATCCTGGGATCGCCGGAGAGCAAGTCGCCCACCACAGAGCCTTTTCCTGTCAGGCACTGGGCCACCCCTGCCGGAAGCCCTGCCTCGTGGAGCATCTCGTGGAGAACCAGAAGGGTCATGGGGTCATAGGAGGGCGCCTTCACCACAATGGTATTTCCCGCCGCCAAAGCTGCCGCTGTCTTAAAGGCCCAGATGGCCGGAGGGAAATTGTAGGGGATGATGCAGGCCAGGGTCCCCAAAGGCTCATGGATCGTGAGCTGCAGATCGTCGTCGTATCCCGGCTCCGTACCGATGGGCATGGTACTCCCATAATAGTGAAGGGCCACATCGCAGGCTCCCCGGTACACGTAAGCCACTGAATCCAGCTCCCACACCGCCTCTTTCATATAGGGCTTTCCAGCTTCCTTCGCGAGAATCTCTCCCAGCCAAAGCCGCCTCTCCATCACCAGGTCGGCAAACTTACGCAGGATTACACACCGCTCCCGCACCGGAAGAGCCGCCCATACCTCCTGGGCCGCAAAAGCTCCGTCCACCGCTCTGGCAACATCCTCTGCCGTGGCGGAGGGTACTGTATCAATCACCGTAAGATTTGCAGGATTTACCACATTCTGGACTTTTCCGTCAGAAGAATCCGTCTTTGTTCCGTTAATGATCATCTGCATAATAAATTCCTCCTTTTCTTCATGCAGCGGCAGCCTAATTATCTGTGAGAAGCCAGATACTCTTCCACCTGCCGTTTACTTTTTATGGCTCCGTTGGCCCCGTACTGCCCGATGGCAATCGCCGCAGCGGCAGAGCCGAAATACAACGCTTCCTTAAGCTCCATCCCGTCGGCCAGGCCTGTAATAAAACCGGCCACAAAATTATCTCCGCCGCCCAGGGTGTCCACCACCTTCTCCGCTATGGTTCCCACCCGGAAGCTCCGCCCCTTGGAGCTGGCAAAGACGCCCTTATCCCCCATTTTGAGAACCACATTTTTTACTCCCCGCCGGTGAAATTCTTCTGCAATCTCCTCCGGAGTATCCTTCCCGGTAAAGTAAGAGGCTTCATGGAGGCTGGGCACCAGATAGTCGATCTGCCTCATAGCGCCTGCAATATCTTCTAGAGACATCTGAGACTGATCCAGGACCATGTCTGCCACGGTAATGGCTCCCGCCTTTTTTGCTTCCGCAAAAAGTCCGGTTAAATCCTCGTCTCTCTGCCCTCTGCTCCAGAAAAGGCTTGCCACACAGACCACCTTGGCCCCGGTAAAATCAATGTCAAACACCTTGGTACTGTATCGCATATTGCCCGCAGCCCCGTCCCTGAGCGTCATGCAGCCGTGCTCCCCACCGGATCCCACTGTCACCACCGTAGCAGTTGTGGCATGTTCTTTATCCCTGACAATCCCATCCGTCCGGATTCCACATCCATCCACAATGCCCAGAAAAGCATTTCCCAGGGCATCCTCCCCGATCATGGTGTAGAGCCTCACATCATTTCCCATGGCCGCAAGCCCCACGGCCTCATTGACCGCGTCCCCGCCTGCATACATGTTGATGGTCTCGGCAAACTGGGTCATGCCGTCCGGCGTCCTCTCCGGGCCGTTTTTGACAATGATGTCCACCACCGCATTGCCGACACATATGATCTTATTCATCCCCATTTCCTCCTGTCCATAAACTCTGCCGGACCCTGGCCTATCCGGGCTTTTTAATCTTCTGCGATCTTCAATACCGCCTTCACCATGGACTCTTTCTCGTTGATGCAGGCTTCGAACGCCTCCATAGCCTCGTCCAGCGGATAAGTCCTGGAAATAATCTCTTTTACCGGAATTCTCCCGGCTGAGATCGCCTCCAGACAAGTAGGATACACATTGCGGTAGCGGAAATTAGACAGAAGGGTCAGCTCTTTATCGCACATCTTCTGCAGGTTCAAGGAAGTCTCGCCAACCACGTTCCCCACCAGCATAATCGTCCCCCCCTTCTTACAGATATGGATGGCCGACTCTGCTGTGTGGCGGTTCCCTGCTGTCTCGAATACAAAATCCGGCCCGATCCCGTCATAATATTTGAGAATTTCCTTCACCGCGTCTTTGCCGGAAGTGTTGATGGCGCGGGTCGCCCCAAGTTCCAGAGCCTTATTCAAACGGATGTCAAAAAGGTCCACAGCCGTAATATCCGTGATGCCGGCGGCCTTTAGAGACATGATGGTCACCAGGCCGATACAGCCTGTCCCCAAGACCACCGCCGCCCCTCCCACCTGGATGCCGGAGCGTACCACCGCGTTCATGCCCACCGCCAGGGGCTCCACCAGCGCGCCCTCCATGGTGGAAACATTCTCCGGAAGCTTAAAGCACAGCTCTGCCGGGTGGGTCACATATTCCCGCATGGCTCCCTTTGTCGGCGGCGCTGAGAGAAATTCCATATTTTTACACAGGTTATATTTCCCTTTTTTGCACCATTCACATTTTCCGCAGAAGGTTCCCGGTTCCACGCAGACCTTATCTCCTACCTTTAAGTCTTCCACTCCCTCCGCTGTCTCAATCACAGTTCCCGCAAATTCGTGGCCCACAATGAAGGGATAGATGTCTGGATAAAACGCTTCCTCCAGATTCATATAATGGTGGACATCCGACCCGCAGATGCCGCAGTATTCCACCTTCACTTTCACATAGCCCGGCTTTAACTTTGGCATGTCAGAGTCCATCACCTTCATGCTTCTTTTGTCTAATATGTACGCCGCCTTGTTTACCATGTTACCGCCTCCTGGATTCTTCCTAGTTTTTTCAGGTTCCGTCTCCGTTCCCTATGGTTTCATAATATCTTATTTTGTCAGATTGGTCAACTATTTATCCGATTATTTTTTATATTTATCGTATGTATTTTTTTCTATCTTATATATTCATTGACTTTTTCCATATTCTGTTTATAAAAACTCATGATCCATCTTCTAAATCCTCATGAGAGCACTCCTGACTCTACCCTTTCAAAACCCCCGCTTTTTCCGCTTTTCATAATCGTTTCAATGACATCCAGCACATGATATGCCTGTTCTTTATTGGCCGGATGTTCTCCCCCGCACAAAATCGCCGCCGCCATTTCAGATACCCCCAGGCCTCTGCTGTTCTCAGAATAGGGCAGACCATAATCCGGCACAAATGGTCTTTTTGACGTATGTACCCCATCCGGTATAACCTCAACCTTCCCTCCAAAGCAGTCCGGATTCGCCAATTTCAAAATCCCCTTTGTTCCATAAATATAAAACACAGACAAGTCTCTCTCGATGCTGTCCCCGTTTAACATCAGGTTCCCGGTTATCCCGCTTCCCATTTCCAGAAGAGCCGTCACCTGGCTTTCACCCGGATAATGAAATTCTGTTCCATATTCCTCACTGTCTCTGTCTGCATTGATGCGAAACTCCTTCCGATTTTTTACCATCGCAAAGGCTCCTTTTACCGGCCCCAGCAATTCCACAATTGCAGTCAGGTAATATACCCCGTAATCATAACAGATTCCGCTTCCCGGCAGCCTGAGAAACGCAAACCGCCCGGCCTGATAATCCAGATTCCTGTTGGCGGCGATCTGAAACGAAGTCACCTCACCAATCAGCCCCTCCTCCATCGCCTTTTTCGCCGACTGCAGCCCGCTCCCCAAAAAGGTATCTGGCGCCGCTCCCAGATACAGCCCCTTTTCATCCGCCAGTTTTAAAAGTTCTCTGGCCTCTGACAGTTGTGCTGTCATGGTTTTTTCTGTATATACATGCTTCCCGGCTTCCAACGCCTTACGGATCAAAAGATAATGGGTCGGCACAGGTGTCAGAATCACAATCAGCCGGATTTCGGAATTTTTCAGTATTTCCTCATAAGTACAGGCGCAAATTCCAAACTGCCCCGCCCTTTTCTTTGCACTTTCTATATGTCTGGCACAGCAGGCAGCTACCTCCAGATTGTCAAATTTTTCAATCATGTTTTTCAGATAAATCTCGCTGATCGCCCCACAGCCTGCCACTGCTGTCTTTATTCTGTTTTTCTGCTCCGCCACTTCGTTTCTCTCCTGTTTCCATCTATTATTATAATATTTATAATAATAGAGATATATTTGTTTTATATTACCTCCATCGCCTACAAATGTCAATTGAAAAGCCTTGATTTTCCTGTTGAAATATAGGAATTTCTCTGATATAATTTTTTTAATCATATTTATTATTATATTTAAAATAATGTATCAAATAAAGGAGTGAATTCTATGAAAATGCTCATTAACGGAAACTGGGTAGACGCTTTGGACAGTCAGACCATCGAGGTGGTCAATCCCTATGACGGCTCTGTCATTGACACAGTCCCCGCCGCAGCCAAAGAAGATGTGGATAAAGCCATTGCCGGCGCAGCTTCCGCCCAGAAGACCTGGAACCGGATCATCATCAGAGAGCGGGCAAAAATCCTCCGGAAATTTTTGGAGCTTTTAAACAGGGACCGGGATGACCTGGCAAGGACCATCACCTTAGAGACAGGAAAGCCGGTTTTTGATTCCTACGGGGAGATCGACTCTGTATATATGACCTTTGAGAGCGCCATTGAGATCGTCAAACATCATTATGGAAAATCCATGCCCATGGGCATTGAAGGCGGCTACGACAACGATCTTCAGGTGACCGTACACGAACCTCTGGGCGTCATCGCCTGTATAGTCCCCTTCAACTTCCCGGCAGCTCTCTGGGCTTTTAAGGCCGGCCCGGCCCTCATGGCCGGAAATGCCATTGTGGTAAAACCTGCCACTTCCAACCCTCTCACTGTCTTAAAGCTCATGGGGCTTCTCTTGGAAGCCGGAGTTACACCGGGCGCGGCTCAGTGTATCACCGGACGGGGGGCCACTGTAGGAAACCGGATCTCCGAGAATCCTACTGTAGCTCAGATCAACCTGACCGGCGGAGTAAACGCAGGAAAGGAAATCGCAAGGCGGGCGGCCGAAAATCTTACGGACTACAAATTTGAACTGGGCGGCAACGATCCTCTGATCATCTGCGCGGACTGCGACATGGATCTGGCTGTGAATGAGGCTGGGGACAAAACCAGAAATGCCGGACAGTGCTGCTCTGGGGCCAAACGGTTCATTGTCCACGAATCCATAAAAGAGGAGTTTGTAAAGAGACTGATCGAAGAACGGTTAAAGACCGTAAAGGAAGGCGACCTCATGGATCTTGACACAGATTTCGGCGTGCTGATCAGCGAGGAAGCCGCAAAAGAGGTTGAGCGCCAAGTAAACCTCACCATCGAACAGGGGGCAAAGCTTGTTTACGGCGGCGTGAGAAGAGGAGCTTATTATATGCCTACCGTCCTTGACAACTGTACCAAAGAGATGGATGTCTGCAAAAACATGGAGATTTTCGGGCCGCTTTTCCCGATCTTTACTTTCAAAACTCTGGATGAAGCCATCGAGATTGCCGAAACCTCTGATTATGGATTAAGCTCCGGCGTGATTACAAACAGTCTGGCGGATGCCATGAAGGTGGCGGCTTCCCTGCGGACCGGCATGGTTGCTGTCAACGGCTCCGGCGGCTTCCGGGCCCAGGAGCTTCCTTTTGGCGGCGGTAAGAAAATGAGCGGCAACAGCCGGGAATGTATGTCCTCTGTTCTCGACGAAGTCACTCAGGAGAAGTCCATCATCTTCCGGTATGCCATGAAGAAATATAACGAGGAAACATGACGAAACCCTTAGACAAAAAGTGAGGTAAACCATGAAAGCTTTGTATTATTCTAAACCACTCCGGGAGAACGCCTCCATCTGTGACATGCCCTATCCGGTCTGCGGCAGCCATGATGTGATCATCAAGGTCATGAGCTGCAGCATCTGCCACGGCGTGGAAGCAGACCATGATGCCCCTAAAGGCAGCGGCTGCTCTGGATACCCGCTAATCCCCGGTCATGAATTCGCCGGTTATATCCATGAAATAGGAGACGGAGTAACCACCCTTCAGGTGGGAGACCGGGTGACTGCAGACAACACGGTCACCTGCGGCGTGTGTCATTACTGCAAAAAAGGGGATCTGATCCACTGCCCTGACAAAAAGAATCTCGGCAACAAAGCCAACGGAGGCTTTGCAGAATATGTCAAAGTCCAGGAAAGCAAAGTGGTAAAGCTTCCGGATCATGTCAGTTTTAACGAGGGCTGTCTTTCGGAGCCGGTGGCCTGCTGTATGCATTCCATGGATCAGATGAACATCCGCTACGGCGATGACGTGCTGATTCTTGGGGCTGGTCCCATGGGTATGATCCTTTCCATGCTGGCCTCCCACACCGGAGCTGCCCATGTGGTAGTCTGTGCCCCCTCTGCCGGAAAGCTTAAAAAACTGGAAGAGCTTGGAATCGAGACAGTCCTCATGGACCGAAACGATTATTCTGTGCATGAAAAGGAGCTGCTCTCCCGCTATCCCCTGGGTTTTGACTGCCTTTTTGATGCGACCGGAGCAGAAGAACTGGTCTATACAGCCCCGAAGCTTATGAAAATGGGTGGAAAAATCCTGGGTTACGGCTATTACAGGGGAGCCCATCCCACCCTTCGCTTCCCCTTCAACGAATTCTGGGACAAGGAGCTCACCTATTATTCTTCCTTAAGCCAGGTAGGCGACTTCGGGCGGGCCGTGGATGCCATAGCCACCGGCAAAGTCAATGCGAACGCGCTCATCAGCGGGGAATATGATCTGGACCACTATTTTGACGGCCTTGACCGGGTTCTCCGCGAAAAAGATGTGATTAAAATTATCATCCATCCCAATAGGGAAGCCTGAGTCCCCCGAAACTCTTTTTCATAGAATCCCGCTCCCCCGGCGGGATTCTATGATTTCCATCAAATTCCTGGCAGATTAAAAAACAAAGCTGCTGCACGAAAGACCTTTTAACTGGTCTTTGTACAGCAGCCCCATTCACTTTTCAAATCTTTTCTGTCTTTCAGGCTTTCCCATCAGCCTCCCAGATAGGCTTTCTTCACGCCGGGATCATCTGCAATGTCCTTTGAAAGTCCTTCCATGGAAACCACACCGTTTTCCAGGACATAGGCCCTGTGGGATGTGGCCAGCGCCATATTGGCATTCTGCTCTACCAGGAGAATGGTCGTTCCCTGTTTGTTGATGGACTCAATCAAATCAAATATCTGCAGCACAATGTTTGGCGCCAGTCCCAGGGAAGGCTCATCCAGAAGAAGAAGCTCCGGCTCATTCATCAGAGCCCGTCCAATGGCCAACATCTGCTGCTCGCCGCCGGACAGAGTCCCCGCCTGCTGGGTCATACGCTCCTTAAGTCTGGGGAACAGCTCATAGACCCTCTCAAAGCCTGCGCTGATTTTTGCTTTGTCCTTGACAATGTAGGCGCCAAGCCTTAAATTTTCCGCTACGGTCAGGGCCGGGAACACCTCGCGGCCTTCCGGAGAAATACTGATCCCCGATTTAACGATCGCAGCCGACGGAGCGCTGGTAATATCCTTATCCTTAAAGATAATTGTCCCCTGCTTACTGTGAACCGTTCCGATAACCGTGTCGATCAGTGTTGACTTGCCGGCGCCGTTGCTTCCGATCAGGGCGATGATTTCTCCCTGTTTCACCTCCAGGCTTACCCCCTTTAGGGCGTGTACGTTTCCGTAATAGGTATGTAGATCATTAATCTTCAGCATTCTTCTTTACACCTCCCAGATAAGCCTCAATAACTCTCGGATTGTTGGCAATTTCTTCCGGAAGGCCCTCTGCGATGGGCTTTCCGTGGTCAATCACATAGATCCTGTCCGAAATGTTCATAACGACGCTCATATCATGCTCGATCAGGATAACCGTATATCCCTGTTCCTTAAGTCCCCGGATAAATTCCAGAAGCTCTGCGGATTCCTGGGGATTCATTCCGGCCGCCGGCTCATCGAGAAGGATCAGCTTTGCATCCGTGGCAATGGCCCTTGCGATCTCCAGCTTTCTCTGGTCGCCGTAAGGAAGATTGCTGGCATAGTCATCTCGTCTGTCATCCAAACCAATGGATTTCAAAATCTCGATGGCTTTGATTGTCTTTTCATCCTCTATTTTTCTGTACCTCGGTGTACGGAAGGTACTGTCAAACAGGCTGTAGTCCGTGCGGATATGGGTTCCCACCAACACATTTTCCACTACCCGCATGTCATCAAAGAGACGGATATTCTGAAAAGTTCTGGAGATACCTGCTTCTACAATCCTCTGAGGCTTCTGATTGTGGATCGGTTTCCCGTCAAAAACAATCTCGCCCTCGTCGATCTTATAGACGCCCGTCAGCATATTGAAAATGGTGGTTTTCCCGGCGCCGTTGGGGCCGATGATACTGACGATCTCTCCCTGCTCCACATGGAAGCTTACATGATCCACGGCAACGATACCGCCGAAGCGCTTTGTAATATTCTTTACATCTAAATATGCCATGTCTTATCCCTCCACTTCCTTCTTCACCCGCTTTGACAGCTTGTAGGGCACCTGAGATTTCCAGCCCAGAATCCCCTGAGGCCGGAATCTCATCATCAGCACCAGGATCACGCCGTAGACCACAAATCTGTAATCCATAAGGGCTCTGGAAAGCTCAGGGAACACGATCAGAATCAGAGAACCAAGGAAAATCCCCCTGGTCGTTCCCATGCCGCCGAGAATAACAATGGAAAGAATGGTGGTCGATGTGTCAAAGGTAAAGGAGTTGGGATCAATATATCCCATGGTCGTCGCATAATATCCGCCGGCCACTGCACAGATCACGCCGGAGAGGACAAAAGCAAGCACCTTATAATAGGTCACATTGATCCCCATCATCACGGCTGCCGTCTCGTCCGTCTTAATGGCCAGAAAGGCCCGGCCTGTTTTAGACTTCACAACAACGATACAGAACAAAGTTACCAACACAAGCAGGAACAGCATGATAAAATACAGACCGTTATTGGCCAGTGTCATGGAGGTCCCAAACAAAGTAGGCTTGGGGATCGGCTTGACGCCAAGGGTTCCGCCTGTCACACTCTTCCAGTTTTTCAAGATCGTCTTTACAATCTCACCGAAACCCAGGGTTACGATGGAGAGATAGGATCCGGAAAGACGCAGGGTCGGAAGGCCGAGAAGAATCCCAAACAATGCCGCCACAACCGCGGAAAGCAGCAATGCCAGCCAGAAATTCATTCCCGCCTTTAAAAGCAGAAGGCTACAAGTGTAGGCTCCAATGGCCACGAAACCGGCATGGCCCAGGGAAATCAGACCCACATAACCGACCAGAAGGTTTAACCCCAAACCAAACATTGCATAAACGCCGATCTTGATCGCCAGGTTCATGATGTACTGGCTGGTTCCAAGAAAAGGAAGCCCGATCAAAACAACTGCACAGATAAGAAGCAGCGGGAATTTAAATTTTCCCACATAATATTCCAAATTATAAATAAAGGTTCTTTTCTCTTTCATATGCTTACACCTTCACGATCCCTTTCTTTCCGAACAAACCGTTGGGCTTCACCAGCAGAACGATGATCAGAATCACAAATGCCATACAGTCTCTCCAGGTGGAACCCAGGAAGGTGGCCGCCATACTTTCTGAGATACCGATCACCAGGCCGCCCACGATGGCTCCCGGAAGGCTTCCGATCCCCCCTAAGACTGCCGCTGCGAATGCCTTCAGGCCGGCCATGAATCCCATGGTCGGATACACCACCTCATAGTAACCGCCGATCAAAACGCCTGCGATCGAGGCGGACACGCCCGCGATAAAGAACGTAAAAGAAATCACAAAGTTTACATTAACCCCCATCATATTGGCCGCCTTGGAATTCTGTTCCGTCGCGCGCATGGCAAGGCCCACCTTAGTCTTCTGGACAATGATAACCAGGATCGCCATCAGCACCAAAGATACCAGGCACATGCAGATCTGCTTGGACGTGATCGTAATATCGCCGATCTTGAAGGAGCCAAAATCAAACACCGCCGGGAAGCTCTTTCTCTCGCTCCCGAAATAAACCGTAAGAAGGTTCTGGATAATATTGGAAATTCCAATGGTCGTGATCAGAGAAGCCACCGGAACAGAGCCTTTTTTCCTCAAAGGTTCCAGGGCCGTTTTGTCGATCAGGACGCCGAGAACTCCGGTAAGCAATAAGCTTAAGATCGCGGCCGGCAACAGGCCAAACTGGAAACCGACAAACAAAAGAGCCGCATGGGCGCCAAAGGCATAGACGGAACCATGCGAAAAATTGACCAGCCGCAAAATACCAAACACCATCGAATAGCCTACCGCAATCAATGCATACGCCATTCCCAGCGTCAGGCCGTTAAATAGTTGTACAATCATCTTTTCCTCCTCTTCCACAGGGGGCATGCTGCAAATCCCTTACCGCCACGCAGCTGACTCCCCTATGCGCCCCTGTGCAGCTATACGACAAAAGGGAGATGCGCTCTCCCCTTTGCCGAAATTCTTCACCTGTTATACCCTTCGGGTATCCTCCAAAAAGGTATGGTTTTCTGTCATCGGAACCTAGTTCATGGGAACAAAGGCGCCGTCTTTTACTGTCATCTTCACGAATTCCTTCTGGACATCGCCGATCTCATCAAATTTGGTCTCGCCGGTTACGCCGGGATATGTAATCTCATACAGCTTCTTCATAACGGTTTCGGAATCTGTGGTGCCGCATTCCTCGATAGCCGTAAGGAGCATGCCGACGGAATCGTATGCCTGAGAAGTCAGAGCGCTGGGCGCGCCGCCGAATTTCTCAGTGTAGCCGTCCACATAATTCTTGATAGCCGGATCGTCAGAACCGGAGTAGAACAGCACGGGGAAGCACATTCCTTCTACCGCCTCGCCGCCAAGTTCCAGAAGCTGCTCATCGTAAGCGTTGGAGAAACCGATGATCTGGATATCCGGATTGATCGCTTTATACTGCTTTGCAACCGGGCCGTCCAGGCTGTACATACCAACACAGACACAAACCTCTGCGCCCGCATCGTTTAACTTCGTGATTGCAGGGCTGTAATCGTCGGAGCTTTCCTCAACCTCTTCATGGGCAACCAGTTCAACCTTGTCTCCCATCTCGGCAATCAGCTCTTCCACGATTGCGCCGGTGGATGTTCCCCAGTCAGTCATAATGGAGATCACGCCGATCTTGGTCTTGCCAAGGTCATTGACTGCGATATCCAAAGCTGCGCCTGCCTCAGTCCTGATTACAGTATTGTTTCTGAAAATATACTCGCCGATACCGGAGTAATCAGGATGAGAAGAGGAGGGAGAAATCTCAATGATCTTATTCTCCTGATAGGTGGGAGCCGCTACCATACACACGCCGGAAGCGAAATGTCCGATCACGCCGGCCACGTTGCCGTCGCTGGCAATCTTCTGAGCAATGGAAGCTGCCTCTTCAGGAGAGTTCTTGTCATCGTACTGAACAATTTCCACAGGACGTCCCATGCAGCCGCCCTTTGCATTCCACTCCTCGGCCATCATCGTCGCCGCATTGTAGAAACCTTTTCCGTAATTCTCGTTATCGCCGGTCATAGGACCTGCAACTGCGATATAGATCGGATCTCCGGAAGGCTCAGAACCTCCCTCTGCCTTTGTCTCTGCCGCGTCTGCTTTCGTCTCCGCTGCATCCGCCTTTGTCTCTGCTGCGTCTGCTTTCGTCTCTGCAGCATCTGCCTTTGTCTCAGGCGCTTTGGTCTCATCCTTTCCGGAACCACAGCCGGCCAGAGCCGCCATGGAAAGAGCCATAGCCATGAGAACTGCCACTACTTTTTTCATGTCCTTACACCTCTTGTATGCGCTTTGCATACCCCTTTCTTAATTTAACAAAGCCCCGTCGCATTCCCCTCCGGAGCTTCGTCTTTGAATATTATATCATATTAGCCTGATTTCGCAATGGTTTTCCTGTCTTTTAGTATTTTTTGTTTATTTTCTTAATTTCTTCTTATTTTCTTTCATCAGCATTCTCTTCCGGCCAGCCCACCTCCTCTGTCTGCTCCGTCCTGTCCAGCGCCTCGGCAATCAGGCGGACCATCTCCCAGGCTGAACGGAAATTGACAGTCTCATTTTTGTCACTCCAGGTAATCCGTCCCTGCCAGCTGCTGTTCTGTCTCTGCTGTACCCGTACAATAAACGTCCCAAGATTTCCATGTCTGCGGAGCAGCTCTTCCTCATTCATAACTTTTACCCTTTCCTGATTTTGACTGCCGTCTCGAATTTCACCACAGGTCTGCTCTGTGAGACGGCCGCAGGCCCGGTTTCCTTTACCTGCCCATCCTGCAAAAACGCGTCTCCCGGTGGCCGGATACGGAAAATTCATTTTATCAAAAAATGTTTCCATCTCAAACATAAGCTCGTCCATACTCTGGAACTTTGTGGCTGTCTCACTGTAAAAATGATAAAATCGTCCTGCCGGCCCTCTCCTGTCTGTCTGGTCCACGCACAGTACGATGCCATTTGGCATTCCGATATACCTCTGCGAATTGTCCATACGTTAATCTCTCTTTCCCGCCTCTGGCAGCCGGTCCGTTGCGTCGGTCACACTGCTTACATGATACTGTACATGGATTCGCTGCCGCTTCTCCATAAACTCCCGGTCAATCCGTTTCTGCACCAGTATACAGTCTTCTCTGGTCGTATTGGTCAGCAGTATTAGATACTGCCCTCTGCCGTACCGGTTCACCGTATCACACCGGCGCACTGCACGGCAGGCAGCTTCCTCCAGCTTTTTTGCCAGTTCATCCAGCTTCGGTCCCTCTTTCATAGGATTCCCTTTTCCATCCATGATCGTGCATAACATCAGAAACACGGACTGGCCGCTCCGCTCCATCAACCGCCGCATGATCTGGTAAATCCCCGTAAACACGGGATATGGGCAGAGATATCCTCCCGGATTTGGCCGCTCCTCACGGGAAAGCTCCTCCTGGATTTGTTCCAGGACACTGTAGCCGTGCTCCATCTTGCGTCCCAGGCCCCCCATTAAATCCTGCAGACTCCCCGAAGGGCTCACTCCCAGCTCTCTGTGGTACAGCTCCACAGTGTCATTGTAGAGCCGCTTCGCTTCCTGGTGACGGCCGGCCGCCACCAGGGCTTCCATGGTCACAGTCTCCCAGTTGGCCAGACTGTCGACCCGGGAGGCATAAAGTCCCAGCTCTTCCATCTTCTCATAATCTCCCCTCTCTCTGAGGAGAGCCGCCGCCCGTTCTGTGCTGACACAAAACAGGCAATGGTACTTTTTAGCTTCCTGAACCGCCCAGAGAATATTGTCGGCCGCGCTTCCGAGAAACTCCCCTGTATAAGTATAGCAGGCTTCCAGGTACCGTTTCAGCTTCTTTCCCGAGTCTGTCTCCTCTTCCGCTTCTGCGAAGATCCGCTCCATCTCTCCTGCATCTTCCACCACAGAGATCTTTTCCGTCCAGTGATACCGTTCCCCCTCCCTCCTGATATAATTAAAACCAGAAGGAAGCCCTGCAGCCTTCAGTTTCTTCTTCGCATTATAAATAACACTCTGCAAAGCATGGTTGGAGTTCTCCAGCTCCCGCTCTTCAAAAAGAACTCCCTTGATCTCCTCCCGCAGCGCTCCATTCCTGCGCTCGTGCAGAATCATCTGCAGCAGACGGGAGACCTGCGATTCCCGTTCCCTCTCTTTCAGGACCTTTTTTCCATTCCATTCCAGAGAAAACCCGTTAAACATCTGTACATACAGTATATTTTCCCGTTTCTCCAACTCACTTTTCCTTCCGTTTCTCTGCTATTTCCTATCAAGAAGAGAGGCGGCCAGATTGAAAACTGCGCCCAAAAGAATCACGCCTGCCGCTGTAAGCTTTCCATAGAAAGACGTCATCCATGTCAGAACCCTTCCCATATAGGGGATCGAAAAAATTACGTTTCCGATATAATTGTCATAAGGAACCGGCAGTGGGTCCTCCTTCTCATTGGCATCGCCTTTTGTTCGGAACGTGCCGGACACCACATTATTCTTTATAACCCTGTGAGTAATGATGCCGGAATCCTCCAAGGACCCATAAAAGGCAATGATATCGTCTTCTGCTACCTCCTCCGGCCCATCTGCCCTCACGCAGATCAGACTTCCCACCGGCAGCTCAGGTTCCATGCTGCCGCTTAATACATGATACATATGACACCCGAACATTTTCGGCAAAATCAGCAGAGAGCAAAAAAGGATCACCAGGACAATCAGGACAGTCCCCGCTGCACTGAGCAGCCTGCCGCTTCTTCTAACCCTGCTTTCTTTTTTTTCTCTGTTCTTTTTCATGAGCGTTTTTTCCGAAGACTGTATCTTTCACTTCCTGCCTCCATGGATTTTACAAATTTTTCCTTCAAAGTTTTGCTCCTTTTTCTGAGGAACAAAGCCGCCCCAAGAAGCGCCGCCACAGCTGCAAAGCTGATTCCAATATAGATAGGAAGATATCCTAACACTGTATTTTTCCGCTCGTCTTTATAAGTCCCCATGGGAACCGCCTCGTCCTCGATATCTTTATTCTCCAAAAACTTCTGACCGGAAGCTAAAGGAGTCCTCTCGTCTTCGATATCTTGCAAAAGCTCATCATCCATCTGCCGGTTGTCCCCTGGTCCCGCATTGGCATCCCCGCCTAAAGTCACATCCTCATCCGGAATATCCGCTCCCGCCTCATCTGCCGGTCCAGGCGTCTCCGGTCCCGCAGATTCAGGGGCCGACGCAGATTCACTAGACGCCGCTTTAAGCGGGGCATAGGTGAAGGTAAACACGTTCTCCGCCTCATTCCCGGACAAGGTCTTCACCATGTTCAGCGCCTGGGCTTGATACCCGTCAATATACCGGGAGGAGACGTACTGCTGCTCTCCAATGTTTCCATAATAAGTTTCGCTCTCCAGGATCTGCGCCCCTTCTGTATCCACATAGCTGACCGTGTAGGCCGCCAGATCACCGCTGACCGCGTAGGCCATCACAAAATCCCGGTCGCTGCCCACATAGAAAGCAGGAGCTTCCGCCTCCGAATTATCCCGGCCGGACCTGCGGACCCCTTTTACATGATATCTCTCATCTAAGGCGGCAGCCGCCTCCTGGGGCCTTATGGACACCAGGTCACCGTATTTTAATCCGGTGATCACCACCTGATCTTGGTCAGAAATAATGCTCACCGAATCAGAATCAACCGTGATGCCCTCTCCTGTAAGGGCTCCCAGATTCCCGGCATAGAGCCGCACCGTATAAGTGTACTCTTCTTCTCCCGCGGCAGACGCCGTCTCGCCCCACGCCAGGAAAAGCATGGACAGAAGCCAAAAACCGATGCACAGACCTTTTCCATACTTTTTCATTTTATATCTCCCCCTTCTTCCCCTCTTCGCAGTCTTCTTTCTTACGCCGAAGCAGTAAAAGTCCACCTGTCAGGAGCGCAAGCCCCGAGATAAACATAATGATCAAATTCCGCATAATGTCTGCCTCGTCTCCGGTTTTGATGATCTTCCCGGAAGGTGTGCCGGGAGAGCCGGGCGTCCCAGCCCCTCCCCTCACCGGCTCTGCCGCAAAGTCCATCTGCAGCCTGGCAAGAGTATTCTGATAATCATTGACCAGTGTCTCGCCGTCCAGGGCCACCTTAAGCTTTACTGTCCCCAAAGCGCCTCCGCCCATCCGGTCCAGATAGAAATAATCATCCAGAGTCTTAGTCGCCCCGTGGAGCCCCACGCCATTGATCCTCCCCTCCCCGCCGAACTTCTCGCTGGAATAGAGGGTTGTCGTCTCTCCCTCCTTATCGGTGTAGGTCAGTAGATAATCATAAGCGCCTCCCGCAGCATCCCCGGCATCCTCCAGGGATTCCAACACCTCATTCTTCATATACCAGTCTGTCTGACCGTCAAAATCATTTTTAAGGGTAATGGTCAGCTCCACGGAATCCCCCGGCTGCATGGCGCCCACCTCGTCGTTCATGCCTCCTGAAGTAAAATTACTCTCCATCTTTTTACCGTTAAAACTCACCTGCCAGCCGGAGGCTCCCTGTCTGTCCTCCGCAGACACCGTCATGGAAACCGTAAGGAGCAAAGCCATAGACGCCGCCAACGCCGCGCCTTTCCATCTTCTCTTTCTCATTCCTGACCTCCTTTACAGAATCCCAAGGCTCTCTGCATCCACCCCCCAGGCGCTTCTGATCGCATCCTGGGCATTATGGGTCTGCACTGCATCCACTTCCACATCCACATGGAATTCCACGCCGTCATATTTATAGGTAGTGGTAATGGTGCTCCCGTTTCTCTCCACCTTTGCCTCAGCCGCCACTGCGCCGTCGATACGGATGGTATCCGCAAATGCCTCCGACTCTTCGCCAGAAGGCAGAATCCCTTTATAAAACAACTCCGTGCATTCCACCGTTTCGTTTGGCCCCTTAACCCAGACATCCTGGCTCACCAGGTTCAGATCAATCAGGTCCGGAGAAAGTGTCGTGACCTTTTTTCCGTCCTTCATCCAGTACCGGTAGATGCGCACCCGGACATACTCGTCGATGGAACCGCTGTTTTTCACAGTCAGCCTCTCCTCATATTCCTTGTTAAGCGCCAGTTTTTCCTCCGGCTCCAGCATATTCAAAAGCAGGGCGCCGTTTACGGAGTCTTTTCCCCGGTTAGTGACTGCCTGCCATTCATTCTGCTTATAATCCCGGCTGCTCACCACCTGGCCGTTTTCTAAAAGGCTCACGCCAATCTGAGAGACTGTGATCTCGGCTGTGTAATTCTCACTGTAATAGGTGAGCGCCGCCCTGGTACCTCCCACCGCACTTCCAAGGAGCAGGACCGCTGCCAGCGCCAGAAGCACATACGTTATCCTCTTCCTCGCCATCAATTCTCAGCCTCCTCTCTGCGGTCATCTTCCCGGCCTTCCGTTTCCTCATAATCCGTATAGACCGTATCCCAGTCTGCCGACAGATTCCCATCCTCGTCATAGACTGCCGGAGTACATTCCTGAATAACCACCACATTGAAGCTGTCCCGGTCGAAGTTTTCCGGCAGATTCTCAATCTTTGCATCCAAGATCTCCGTGCTGGCCCCTGCCAAAAGGACTGGCCCGTAATACCAATAACCGTCCGCCTCTGAATAGGTCCAAAGGCTGCCGCTCTCGCTCCTGTCCCTGTAGGAAACCTGGAACTGTCCACTGTGGAACACCTTCACCCGGACAAAGCAGTCATTGATCTGTGAGGTATTCGTAATGGAAATATGTTTTGTCATATTGCTTAAGTCCTCATGGATCTCTGTCTCAGAACCCATGTGTATCACCCGGCTGCCTCCCGCAGACACATAAGTGGTAAAGTAGGCCGATGCGCCCTCCAGTGTCAGGAACGCCGTCATGGCCAAAGCTGCAGCCGGCAGCATCCACATCTTTTTATTGCGTTTTTCCGTCTTCATCACTGTCGCGGCTCCTTTCTACTCCTCCGGCGCAGTCGTAGGATTTTCCCAAATCCATCCGCCCTCCCCGTCTGATTCAAAATGGTTTGTGACCCCGTATCCGCCCCTATTCCCTCCGCTGTAGCGGTTCGTAAAGGTCACAGAAGCTTCTCCAGAAAGTCCTGCGCTCACCGCCTCACCGGACCAGACAAGCGCACTGTCTGTCGCAGAGCCCTCTATGGTATAGCTGGCCCCGGAATAAACCTCTGTCACGGTCACTGTAAGCCCTGCTGGGATTCCATCCAGTGTGACCGTATCACTTCCTGCCGCCTCAAAGGTCAGGCTTACCACTTCCTCATATGCTGTAATCCCGTTTTCGTCTGCCCCTGTTACCTGGAATACAAAGGTGGCCGGCCCCAGCGTCTCATTATATTCCCGCAGGATTTTAGTAATATTTAACCGCCCGTACAGGGGGACCGCGTTCGGCTTTAAACCGATGACGACGTCATAAACCCACTCGTCGCTTCCCGCTCCCGTCAGGGCGTATTCGCTGCCAGGCAGAGCCGTCAGATAAGGGGTAAACCTATACTGAACCGTGTAGTCCGGACTGTAGGAAGCTTCAGGCGCCACCAGGTACATCCCCGGTTTCAGGCCCTTGATGGTTCCTCTGGCTGCCTCTATGCTCCCCTCTTCTTTTTCAAGGACCGCCTTTCCGGCCGCCTCCAGTGGCTCTCCCGCCTGAAGCTTCTCTGCCCGGATTTTCTCTGCCCCTTCCGCCAGTTCTCTCCACCTGGCCGCCGCGCTCTCTGCCTTGTGGTCAGAGTTAAGATCTGCAAAGTCCAGCCCCGTGAAGGGCTCTATCGGTGTATACCTCTGTCCAGTCGCGTCCACATCCGCCACCTTGTACACAGACACCGGAATATGCATCTGGTTAAAGTCCTCCAGATATTCTTCGTTGCTCCCGTCCGCTCCCCTGATTATGTCCACAGACACCGTAAGGCTGCAGTCCGCCTCTGTGTCGATTCTGGCCGCTGCCTGGGTCTGCATAAGATTGAGACAGGGAACCATAAGCAGCGCCGCCAGGACTGACATGTATCGTCTTCTCACTTTCTCACTGATCTTCAATGCTTTTCCTCCTTGCCCTTCTCCTTTTCCCCCTGTTTTCTTTTCTTTCCGCCTATGACCCGGCGCAGAATCAAGATCACCAGAATCGTCACCCCAAGGCCCAGCAGCAGATACAGCATATAGTAATTCTGGATAGCCTGCACCATGGATTCCACAGGCGTGGACTCCAGCTCCCCGTCGTAAGGGACTCTGTGTCCTCTCACCAGAAGCCGATGGCTGTTGACTCCATACGGCGTACAGGTGAAGAGTGTCACCTGATCCTGTCCCTCTTCTATTTTAAGGGCATCTTCCAGTGCGGCAAAATCGTCTTTGTCGACCATGGGAAGTATCCTATCCACCTCATAGGCCAGATCCTCGTTTAAAATATGCAGGTAAAACCTGTCTCCCCGGCCAAGCTGATCAATGTCCGTAAAAAGCTTCGCACTGGGCAGCCCTCTGTGGGCCGACAAGACACTGTGGCTGCTTTCTCCTCCGACGGGAAGTTTGGTGCCGTTCAGATGCCCCACTCCCGTCTGGATCACATCTTCTGACGTCCCATGGTAAATGGACAGCTTAATATTGATCTTTGGAATTGTGAGGTATCCCATGATACCGTCCCCGGTCACATTGAGCACTTTCCAGTACTCCGTATCCCGGATATCCTCCTTCCCGTCGATGCCAAACACGTCCGAGAGAATGCTGTTTTTCTGGAACGTCTCATTGTAGGCTCTGGCTGCCTCCCAGGCTTCCTCAAAATCTTCTTCCTTCATCTCGTTCACTGCCGCATCATAACCGGAAATCAGCCTGGACTGCCGGTAAGTATTCCACTGGTCAGAAATCGTGGGATAGGCCAGGATGCCAAACCCTGCAAGAAACAAAAGGCCAAACAGAACTGAAGTTATCTTCCTTTTCATGACTGATCCTCCGGAAAAACCGCTTTCGCAGGTTCCTCATCTGGCAATGATTTCTCCCCATCTCCCCGGGCTTTGGCGGCCTTTTTCTTCAGCTTCCGCTCTCGTCTGTACAGGATAAAACTGAACACTCCAGTAATTACAACCCCCACAGCCACCCACAAAAGATAATTGGTGTGCAGGCTCATATCCGCAAGTTCCAGCTTTTCACTGGCAACCGCTTCTGCCTCGTAAGGGACCCGGTGCCCCCTCACCATCAGGCGGTGGCTGTTGACTCCATACGGCGTACAGGTCATCAATGTCGCCAGATCCTCTCCTTCCTCCACCTGCAAAACGTCCGTATCTTCCGGCTCCACCACAGAAATCAGGTCAATCTCGTAACAAAGGGTTTCATTTAAAATATGGAACAGGAAATGATCTCCCTCCTCCATTTTATCCAAATCTGTAAACAATGACGCGCTTGGCAGTCCTCTGTGGGCCGAGACGACCGTGTGGGTATCCGGCCCTCCCACCGGCAGAGAGCTTCCCTCCAGATGTCCTGCCGCCATCTGCAGAAGCTCTTCTTTCGTTGTATGGAAGATCGGAAGGCTAATACCAATCTTTGGTATCTCCACAGCCCCCATGACGCCATTCCCGCCCACATTCAAACAGGACATATAAATTTTGTCCTCCTCGGACCCTTCCGCCGCCGCAAAAGAATCTGGCAGAATGCTGGGCAGAAGCGCCTCATTATAAGCCGCGGCAGCCGCCCATTCTGCCTCATAATCAATCTCGCCTGCCGCCTCTCTTTGTGCAACCGCTTCATCAAAGCTGCCCATCAGGCGCCTTTGCCTGTAATTATTCCACTGGTTTGCCACAAATGGATACAGCAGCAGGGAGAAACCGGCTAAAAATAACAGGATTATAAGTAGTTTTCCCAGGTGTTTTTTCATCCGGACTCTCCTTGTTGTTGTATCAGATATCCAGGAAATCTCCGGGGGCGGGTGCGCCCCGGGAGTTCCTGGATCAAAAGGCCTCAAGCCTTTTCATAATAGTTCATAAGCAACATTTTAGCAACTGCCTTATTCTCATGTCTCTTTATTCCGATTTGGCAGTCTTTCTGCGGCTTGCAAAAAACAGCCCAGCCGCAACAATCATGATCAGGCAGCCTGCGACGGTGAAGATCGTCGTACCGATGCCGCCGGTGGAAGGAAGGGCGGAAAGCTTGGTGTTGGCGATCTCCTCAGTATCAGAGATCTCCGACCAATCATTCTCATGTTTTGGATTACTCGTAATAGTCATTCCGTTATCATAGTTTCCCACATAATTAGAGGTCTTCTCACCATTGACTGTAATCGTATACTTCTTCAAGGTTCCATCATCGTTGTACTCCGCCTCAATGACTACCTCAGTCTCTTTCTCATTTAAAGAATAGCCTTCCGGGGCTTTCGTCTCCTTAAGCGTATACTCACCAGCATCAAGACCAGTGAATTTCAGATATCCCGGCTTCATTCCTGCAACTTCGGTCACTCCAGGCAACAGCTCACCGTCAGCGTCAACATCCTTGCCTACTTCTCCCTTACCGGATATCGTGGTATAAACTGCCCCTGTGACATTATTCGTCAAAGTAAAGGTTGCTCCATCCAGAGGAGACTTTCCACCTGTTACCGTATCAATCTCCTCTCCTGTTTTTATAAGCTCCGTTGTCACATCCTCCCAGGTTCCAGTAAGGCTGGCATCAATACCAAACGTATAGGTATACGTCTTGTCTTCGATCTCGTTGGTCTCACCATTGGGATCGTTGGTGTATTCTAATTTCGCCGTATTGGTGTTGGCGTCAAAGTTGATTCCGGCATCCTCGCCGAGCACCGCGTCGTAAGTCACGACAACGTCTTCTCCGCTGTGAGCAAGCGCATAGGCGGAAACGAAAGATATCTCAAAGCTCTTCTTGTCATCAGCCGGAGTATAGGTAAATGTATCATCCCCCGCTGCTACCTCTTCTCCGTTGACCATTACCACAAGATTTCCAACCGGCTTATCACCAACTGCTTCCGCCAGAGTCAGGCCTTTGCCCAGAGTATCTGTGATCTTTACTGTTACTTTCGTATAGCTCGCGCTGTAGGAAGGGATCTTGGTGTCGATCTCAAAGTTCACCGTATCTCCGATTGCCACATCGTTCCCGCTCTCATTGCCGTCGCTCGTGTCCTTCCCGGTGCTTCCGGTGATCTTCTTGTCAAGGGTAGGCTGCTCGGACTTTGCATAAGCCGGTTGTGAATTAAGGCTCCAGTCACTGTTTGCATCTACAATCCCCTGTACCAGAGCGTTGTTATCTCCGCTGCCTTTTACACTGTAGTAAATACCAACCAGCATCGGATTATAAACTTCCTGGATAGCAGAACCGGTCACCACCACAATCCAGTAGCCTGCGCCCAGCTCTCCGGTATAAGTCGTCAGTCCCGTTGCGCCATCCTGTGCCTTTAAAGGCTTCTGCTCCAGATTTGGCAGCAAGACTTCATCTGCTGCGATTCCTGTCACCTCATCGGAGGTAGGCTCCAGTATGTTTTTGAGGATAACTCCTTTGGCCGCCTGATAGCCTGTGAAACCATTGTCGTTGTAGGTAGGCTCCACGATCCGGTAAGCAGTTACCGTGGCGCCTGCTTCTACGTTTCCTACAATTGCTGTTGCCACATCGTCTTTGTCAGGCTTTTCATAGGTACTCTGGTTCGGTTCTGCAGGGCCCATAGGTGTTGTCGGAACAGAGTCTGTCGGGTCGGCAGGATTTGTCCCCGCCTCTGTGGCGAATGCCGTCACGGACATTGCCAGGATCATCGCCATTGCAAGCAGCAAGGCAAACAGCTTTTTCACTCTTTTCATCTCATTCTCTCCTTTTATGGTTTTTTAACATTCAGTTACTCTTTTTTTATATAAGATCAGCACGCCTGCCAGCATCAGCAGGATTCCGCCGATCGAATACCAATAGATTCCTGAGCCGCCGGTAGCGGGCAGCACATACAGCACATCATTATGGAACACATATTCAAAGGTCAGTTCACCGTCTGCGCCAGTCTCAACCTGATCCCACTTTACCGGATTGTCTCCCTCTGTGATTGTGGTCCTTCCTGATTCTCCCACATGAAGCTTCCACTCTGTGTCGCTTAACCCATGCCCGGCAGGAGCTTTGACCTCTTTCATCACATAATCTCCCGGCTCAAGCACAGAGACAGTCTCTCCGGTCGCCACAGACGTCCACCAAAGCACGCCTCCCTCACCAGAAATGCCTTTATATTCCGTTCCTCCGGACTCTCCATCCGGGATCAGAGAAAACTCTGCGCCTGTAAGGGCGGGCGTCCCGGCCCCGGTTCCTCTTTTCACAATCCGGAACTTTGTGAGCAGTGTATTGGTTACGGTTAATTTTCCCGGCGTTTCCTGGCTGCTTTCTGTGCAGCCGGGCTGATTTCCGGGCTTCATGGTCGCGCTGGAATAGGAAACTCTGTATCCTGCTCCGTTCCCCTGTATAGTCTCCGAATGTTCAACCGGTTGCAGATTCCCCTCTGCATCCTGATACATTTCCCTTACACAGTACTGGACCGGACTTGCATCCCAGGTCTCTTCCTCAGCATTCCAGGTATACCTGTACTGGGGAAGGCCCGTGAACTTACCAATCCATTTCCCTTTCTGTGCAGGGTCTTCACTGGAAGCATCCAGTTTCAAATCCTTGAACTTCGTCTCGTCCGTCGTCTCGTCTACATATTGATATGGCTCGTATTGATCTGTTTCTTCATTATAATAGTATAAGCGCAGCAACACCTCCTTGGGCCGGTAATTTTCCACCCCCTCATCATTCAGCCATATCTTTTCTACAGCCAGCTCCACCGGTTTTAATGTATTCGTTAAATTGCCGTTTTCATCTACCGCGGCCTCATATCCGGCCGGAAGGTTTATTTCCTCCACGCTGTAGCTGTACCGGTACTGCTGGCCCTCCTTGCTTCCCTTTGCGATAGGAAGATTATCCCATTTTTTGGTCCAGTTATTTGACTGATCCAGTATCACCGGAGCGCTCTTTCCTGTTGCCTCGCTCTGGCCTTCTCTGTACTGCTCTAACCGCACAACAATACTCGTCGGCCTGAAACCGCTTCCCCCGTCATCCCACAGCTTTTTCACTTCATAGCTTGTGGTGCCCGGCGTCGGAATCTCCACCGGCTTAGAATCTGGCAGCGTAAACTGCATGTAGCAGCAGGAGCCTGTGGCGCCACGCTCCATATAAAACACCTTTAAGTAATGGGGCTGCTCCTTGTTTTCCTCTGTTATCATGCCGTTCTCTGTCATCCATGCGCGCAAATCACATGTCTGCCCCAGGGCACTGTGGATTCCACCTATATCGACCACTCTTTTTCCGTCAATGAACAACCAGAAATCATCGTCTCCGCGGAAGTAGTACTCCATGGGACCGATGTAATCCCCTATGGTAAATTCCACCTCATAGGTCATTCCAAAATACCAATTGTGGGCAAGACTGTCGTCGCTCTGCGCTTCCGCCTTCGCATCCTCGTCCCCTGTCCATCCCCCCTGGCCGTCACGTTTCAGGAAGGAATAAGCTTTTATAGATTCTCGCCCTCTATAGTCTGTATATTTTTGATCTGTCCCCTGGCCCATAAGTGGATCGTGTCCCTCTGTTCCTCCGACCCCGTCCAGCGGCCAGAAATCATTGGAGCTTATTACCTTGTCTCCATAATAATTTGCCCCGCTTTCATATCTTGTTCTGGTTGTAATCTGTGTGTAATCATGCTTTGTGTCATGATTGACATACTGCAAGGTGTAGGTATCGCCGTTTTGTTTAAACCCAAGAGGCCACTGATATTCCGTCGAACCGGGCCCTTCCTGAAATAATCCTGCCGGAGCCGCTATGCCAGGGGCAAACTCTAATGTCCCCCCTGACCCGTCTGCTCCCACTCCTGTCAGCCGGTCTGTCACAATTCCGGGCACTACACCGGCCTCAGGCTTGCCGTTCTTATTTCCTCCATTGATCAGATTGCCGCCCGGCAACTGATTCTGCACCCACGAACTCAGGTTGCCTGATGTCTTCTGCCCAATGCCGAATTTGATGTTTCCCTCCGTAAGTAAGGAGTTGATCCCCTGTTCATCTGTCTTCAGATATTTGTAGACATCCGTTCTTGTGGGAGAGGATTGTGTGCCGTCTGAATTCCAGTACAGCCCGTCGCCAATATCATAATCATAAAAATTTGCTGTTGTCACAACCTGATCATCGGCCTTCTTTGGTTCGTACCAGAACCGTATTACACTGTCTCCGGTTATTCTGATCTCTACATCTTCCTCTTCTTTGCCTGTTCCGTCTTCTTCCCCACTGGCTCCTTCCTCTTTCTTGGCAGTTTCATTATCCTCCAGCAGAGAATATCGCTCATAGGTTCCTTCCACCCACTCTTCGGCAGGCTTTCCCGCATAATCTGCCACTGTACTGATCCAGACCTCGGACGCAATATAATTCATGTTCTCCTCGCCGGAGTCTATGCCAACCTTACATATTTTACTGATCTCTTTCAGATTCTGCCAGGAGCCATTGGGATAGTTTAAGACGTCCGCAGAGTAGATGGCCATATCTTCTTGTTTAACTTTTATTCCGCTGGTACTCCCATGGCCCCCTTTCTGTGTATATACGGTATCTGTCTGTTCTACTGCATTCGCCTGGCCGTCAACAGTCTCGATATCTCTTCCCCAATGCTCTACAGTCAGTGTGGCCTTCCCAAAAATGTCCTCTGTCTCTACATATACATAGATAGAGAAATGTTCCGTCTCAATGGTAACCTCGTATTCCTCTGTGGCCACCACTTCCATATCCTCTGCCTCGCCGCTGGTTTCGTCTACATGGATCACCTTGACTTCCGTTTTCTCATCTTCTACTGATTTGGCCACCTCGTGTCCTGAGAATTTCACTGCCACTGGCCCCAGCGGCTGCACTTCTTCGCCGTCCGCCATCAGTTTGATATCAAATGCCTGGTAATCTTTTACCAGCTGCGCCTTCTCTTCCGCCACCTTTTCAATGGCTTCCTCAATGGTTTCGATCTTCTCATCGTGGGCCTCAAGCTTCTCTGCCTGGATAGAATATTCTTTTCCTTCCTCAAAAGAGCTCTCTGGTCCGGACAGGGTGATGACCGTTTCCTCTACCTTCGTGGTAAATTCCAGCAGCCTTTCCTCCGTCTCTTCTTCCAACATGGAATTTTCTTCGTCTTCTGGAGTGTTTGTCTCCTCCTGGTTTTCCATATTCTCCAGCACGTCTGTCTCTTCCGGACTTTCTGTGTTCTCCGGCGCGTCTGTCTCCTCCATATTTTCTATGCTCTCCAGCACATCCGTCTCTTCTAAATTTTCCGGAGCTGTCACCTCATTTTTGTATGCCGCTTCCAGTTCTGTGATTTTCAGATATCCGGTAATATGGCTGTCAGCCATGCCGTATTCATTCAGCCTTACCATATTCTGGCTGTTGCCCTCAATGACTTGGACTTTGCCTGCCGCCTCGTTAGTGGAAGCGACAATTCCCATCTGGACCGCTGTCTCTTCTCCTTCTCTGCGAAAGAAAATCAGATCTCCGGCAAATGGCGTATAGCCTTCTGCCGCCACCAGATAAGCCCCATTCTCTGCAGACAGTTTCCCAAACTCTTCACACCACAGCGCCGAATCTGTAGTTCTCGGAAAAAGCCCGGAAGCTTCCAGTCCCGCGTAGTGCATACAGAAATTTACGAAGGCAGCGTCCCAGTCTCCGTAGAGGTCTCCGGCAAACTGGCCGTAGCGGGTGTATCCCTTGTGATTTCCGCCTTCTGCAACCGTATAATTATTGACACTTTCCTGATAGCCGATCTGAGTCTGCGCCGCCATCACCAAATCCTGGCCCCAGACTCCTGTCCACGTGAAGCCGTCATACTGCTGATCCCATACCGCCTGGTCCTCTACATCCGCCTCCGCATCGATATAACATATATCCATGTGTATATGCTCTTCTTTTCCGCAGGAAATCTCTTTGGCATAACATGCCTCACTGTGAGCATGGCCGCCTCCCTCTTCCTGCCCGCAGGCAAACCCTTCCGGGATCTGATAGCATTCTGCCCCATGAGCATGTTCCTCATTTTCTTCGAGAGCACAGCTAAGCTCTGCCGGATAACTGCATTCCTCCCCATGGGTATGGCCCTCGCTCTCCTCCAGGCCGCAGGCAATGACTTCTGTATAGCAGGCTTCCCCGTGCTGATGTTCTTCCTGACCGCAGGTAGGCGCGCCTGTCATGGCCACGCCGTACCGTGACAAAATCCCTGTCACGCTCCCGACTACCATCACCACCAGAAGAATTGCAGCGATCGCAGCTTTCCTGCTTTTCTTCTGCCGTCTATTTAGATCATCCAAATATTCCCTCAACAGTTTCTGCATCTTCTCACCTTCCCTAGCGCATCATTTCCATGCGTGATAACGGCCACGCCCGGAATACCACCTTGCCGACAATCTGTTCTGCTTCCACAGAGCCGATTGATTTGATCCGGCTGTCTATGGATACGGCTCTGTTGTCTCCCAGCACAAACGTCATCCCCTCCGGCACTTCATAGGGAAATTCCAGTTCGCATTTCCCCAGGCTCTTTTTTTCCAGATAAGGTTCGTCGAGCAATTGGCCGTTGACATACACATTGCCGTCTCTGTCTATATCAATCTGATCTCCCGCGCTTCCAATGGCGCGTTTTAAAAGAACTCTTCCTCCATAATAAAATCCTATGATGTCCCCCGCTTCAATGTCTTTCGTCTGCCTGAGGAATATGACCTCCCCATCTGCCAGCGTAGGCTCCATGCTATTTCCATTGATCCTGATCAGCACAAAAAGCCTGGTGGCCGCCAGTGCAGTTATGGCTGCCGCCACGATTAAGACCACCGCGATATTCCATAGGGTCTTTCGAAAACTATGTTTTGCCTCTTCCCTGGCGAGTTCTTCCCTGAGAAGCTCAATGGGCGGAATCTCCAGTTCCTCCTTCTCCTTGTCTTTATCCATAAAGAACACCTGCCGCTATGTCAAGTGACACAAATTCCGTCTGGACCGGCTGTGATGCGCTTTCCCGGATTGGCTGCATCCGCTCAGAGCTGGCTGACTGCAGAAGTTTCGGGACCTGCTTTTTTTTTGCTTCTGCTGCAGCTCTTCCCGTCTCTTTAGTCCGAATCTGCTTTAAATATTCTTCTGCCTCTCTCTGGGCTTCCCGGAAAATCTCACTGAGCCGGTCAGCCGCCTCCGCGGCAGAACCGGCAGCTTTGAAGTTTTCCATATTCTCCGCCTCTGCCATAAGCCTATCCACTTCCGCCTCAAGCTCTCCAATCCTTAAATCCTTCTGGTTCAGGCGTTCGTCCTTGACATCCAGTTTCTTTTTCAGACGTTCATAGCTCTCCGACATTGTCTCAAAACGCTCTGTTATTTCATCCAGTTCCTGCTGCAGCCTTTCTGATTCTTCACATTGCACCAAAAGCATCCGCAGAAGCTCCCTGCGGTTTAATTTCCGTAATTCCTTTTCCGCCATATGACCCACCCCTCCAGGTTCTTCTCACAGCCGCTTTCCCCTGAAACACAATCTATCATGATGCTGCCACATGTCGTCTTTCTAGCTGCAGGAAGCCTACCTCACAGTATGGATTATGAAGTAAACATGTGACCTTCCTAAAATTTTTGTTTAAGGTCAGTATAACATGTGACCCATCAAAGAAAGCGTCAAAGAATGGAAGAAAATACGGTAAATCTATATTTTTTATATACTGAGCTGCAGAGAGCGGTTTCGCCGGACAGTGGAAAAGCAGCCATTGAGACTGTCCGGAAAAATGGTTATTGTATAAATTCTGACAATGTTGATGTTGGAATGCCCTGGCAGACCCGCCAGGTGGCAGATATTTTTTCTTTTTGAAGTAAGAAGTTCGCATCTTGGTGGAACAAATCGTCTGTATAATCATATACAGCCGTTCGTCCCCCTCTCTCCCCGCAAATAAAAAACCGCAAGCTGTGTTCTGTCCCTGAGCCCAAGTTTCTCCAAAACGACGCTTAAATAATTGCGCACTGTCCCTTCGCTCAGACACATGGCGTCAGCGATTTCCCGGTTGCTTAAACCTTTCGCCACCAGCCGGACAAGCTCCTTTTCCCTCTCTCCCATGGAATACTCTGAAAGATCAGGCCTCGTTTCCTGCCTCATCAGTTCCGGAAGCCTAGTCATGACCTCGCTTCCAAATACACTCTGGCCCGACATCACTGCCTTTAAGGCCGGGGCGATGGATGCGATGTCCTGTTTGATCAGATATCCTTTGGAGCCAATCTTAAGGGCCTTCTGGATGTATTCGTCATTGGAAAAAGTCGTCAGAAAAAGAATTCTGGCTTCCGGGTAATTTCTCAAAATTTCCTCCCCGGCGTCCAGACCGCTTCCTCCTCCCATCTGTATATCCATCAGAAGGATGTCCGGCCGATGCTTTTCATAAAGGCGCACTGCCTCCGGGCCGCTCCCCCCTGTGGCCAGTACAATGATTTCTTCTTCCTCAAGAATGGTTTTCAAAGAGGCACAGACCAGTCTGTCGTCGTCTATAATGATGATATTCATGTTTTCCTCCTTTTCTCCAGATTATTTGCAGAAAGTGGAAGAGAGACAAAGAGGCGGAACCCGTTTTCTCTGTCTGCCCGGAAATTCCCTCCCAGCGCTTCCGCCCGCTCTCTGATGTTCTGTAATCCAATCCCGCTGCCCATGCCCTCTGCCCCTGTCCCGTTGTCCTGGATGACAAGCTGGCAGATTGCCGGATGTTCCACCACAGAAATCTCCGCCCGGCTGGCATTGCTGTGCCTGGCAATATTGGAAAGCCCTTCCTTTGCAATGGCAATCATACAATAGCTGATCTGGGCCGGCAGTTTCCCGGCTTTATAGCGAAGTTCCACCGGGCAAAAGCGGAATTCCTCTGTCAGCTTTTTTAACTGAAGTTCAAGATCTACCGCCTCGTCATGGAGATTATGAACACTCTCCCGGACACTGTCCATGGCCTCAGAGAGAGTTTCCTTCACCTGATCAAGCTGGCCCGACACTTCTTCTGCCTGCTTATGGACCACCATCATCGCACTTACCTGTAAAAGTGATCTGGTCAGCAGATGTCCTACATTGTCATGAATCTCCCTGGCAATCCGATTCCGTTCATTCAACGTTGCCAGCCTCACTTCATAATCCTGCTTTTCCATCAGCTCCTGATTCTTTTTTTCCAGATAGAGCGCCTGTTCTCTGGTGGAGTCCTGCATACGGAAATAAGCGCCCATGGCATTTATATACGCCCTGGTTCTGACGCTTAAAAAGCAGGCGGCCGTACAGAAAAAAGCAGTCGTGATAAACCCTCTCAGATCTTTCCCGCCCGCAAAGGCAAACAGGGAAAGCGTCCAGAACAGGCGAAACCTCCATTTTTTCTGCCCGGTGAAACAGTCATAAGCCACCAACGCCAAAAATAGGCAGAACTCCCTCTTCCAAAATCCAAGAAGGCAATAACAGACAGCGATCCATTTCCACTGCCCTGCCTCCATAACATTTCCCAGGGATGAGACCACAACCGCCGTCAAAAATGCGGCCACCACAGGAATTTCCGCCTTCTCCCCTCTCCAAAGCAAGGGCAGAAAACATAAAAAAAATAAGATCAGTTTGTCTGCCAGCCGCTGCACCTCATCCTCCTCATAAAGGCTAAAAATCTAACTCTTTAAAATCTATTTTAACGAATCCCTTTCAAATAAGCAACCCAAACATGACAGATGTCATTTTAATCTATTGACATCCCTCACTGTTTTTTTCTCGGGATTCCCTGTATGATAAAAGCATAACACTCCGGGAGCATATTTCGCTGTACCGGGAAAAAGAAAGGACGTTAGATATGATCCATGTGAAAAATCTGGTAAAACGTTACGGAAAGCTGGTCGCCCTGGACCATTTCAGTCTGGACGTGCAGGACGGGGAGATCTTCGGGCTCCTTGGGCCAAACGGAAGCGGAAAGACCACTGCTATCAATTGTATTCTCTCCCTTTTAACTTATGACAAGGGAGAGATCTCCTTATTCGGCGAACCGATGTCCCCCACCAATTATAAGAGTAAGCGCAAGATCGGCGTCGTCCCCCAGAATGTGGCCGTGTTTAATGAGCTGACAGTCCAGGAGAATATTGATTATTTCTGCAGTCTTTACGTGTCGGACAAAACGGAAAGAAAGCCTCTGGTGGAGGAAGCCATCGCTTTTGTGGGCCTTTCTGATTACCGGAAATTCCTGCCCAAGAAGCTGTCCGGCGGACTCTTAAGACGTCTGAATATTGCCTGCGGCATTGCCCATAAACCGGAGCTGATCTTTTTGGATGAGCCCACGGTGGCTGTGGACCCACAGAGCAGAAACAACATCCTGGAAGGAATCAAGGCTCTGAACGCCTCCGGGGCCACCATTGTGTACACCTCTCATTATATGGAAGAAGTGGAACAGCTCTGTTCCCGCATTATGATTATGGACCGGGGGCGCGCCATCGCCACAGGAACCAGAGAAGAGCTGACAGCCCTCATACACACTGGAGAAAAGCTGACCGTGGAAACAATCTCCCTTCCCCTCGCTGTTCTGGAACAGATCCGGAATCTGCCAGATGTCCTTCGAGCCGATTATACGGAAGGCCATTTAACGGCAGACTGTAAGGGCATGGGCCATCCTGTCATCGACGTCCTGGATCTGCTCCGCCAGAATCAGGTTCCTTTCGGCCAGGTTTATTCAGAACCGCCCACCTTAAACGACGTATTCCTGGAGATCACCGGGAAGCAGCTTCGGGATTAAAGGAGGATTACCCATGTTCGGAAATATTTACTGCAAACGCATCCTTGTTTCCGTCCGGAACAAAGGGACACTCATATGGACCTGGATCTTCCCCCTGATGATGGCGACTCTTTTCTATTTCGCTTTTTCCGGTCTGCAGGAGGCAGAGCTTTTAAAAACGATTCCCACCGGAATCGTGACTTCAGAGGAGTACGAAAACGACACGGCTCTTCAGACGACCCTTTCCGCCGTCTCTGATCCGGAGGAAGGTTTTCTGAAGCTTCATACCTACAATACGAAAGAAGAGGCGGCAGATGCCTTAACCAATGGAGAGATCGACGGGTTTATCACTCTCGAAGACAGCTCTCCCAGGCTTTTCGTTTCCAAAAACGAACTAAACCAGACCATTTTAAAGGGCTTTCTCGACCAATATGTCCAGACAAAGCATGCCGTAGTCTCCCTGCTGGAAAAGGGAAACTCCGACGTCTCCCAGATTTTGAGCCTGTTTCAGACAAAAACCTGGACAGAGGAGCTTTCCCTCTCCAAAAATGTTCCCTCGGAAACCGTAAACTACTTTTTTGCGCTCCTTGCCATGGTATGTATGTACGGCGGTTTCCAGGGATTGGACAGTGTTTCCTACCTGCAGGCCAACCTTTCCTCCTTGGGGATCCGGCGGACCATCTCCCCGGCAAAACGGTTTCCCATGGTGTTTTTTGACCTTCTGGCCGCCCTCACTGTCCACATGGCCTGTATGCTCTTTCTGCTGGCCTACCTGGTGTTCATCCTGGGAGTAGATTTCGGCGCGAGCCTTCTGCCTGTCATTGTCACCTGCCTGTTCGGAAGTTTTCTGGGCATGTCTTTTGGTTCCTTTGTCACAGCAATCTCCCGCGCAAAGGAGGGAGTGAAGGTGGCTGTTATCATCTCCGTCTCTTTAGCCTGCAGCTTCGGCGCCGGCATGATGGTCTCTGGCATCAATTACAAGATCGCCAAGACTTTTCCCGTCCTGGCCTGGTTAAACCCTGCTGCCCGGATCTCCGATGCGCTCTACTGTCTGTATTATTACGATGGATACAGCCAGTATTTCTTAAATCTGGGCATCCTGGCTGCAATGACCCTTTTGTTCTCTGTCATTACCGCATTTTTCCTGAGGAGGCAGCGCTATGAAAGTATTTAAGGCTTCTCTGCTGATTTTAAAACGCCGGGCGGTACAGGTAATCGTTTACCTTTCCATGTTCACCGCCATGTTCATAATCATCGCTTCGTTTTATTCGGAGCAGGTATCCACTGATTTTTCCGCTGTCCGCCCCGCCTTTACTGTAATCAACCGGGACAAAGACACTCCCCTGACAGAAGGGCTCATGGAATTTTTACGAGATAAGGGCACGGAGCATGTCCTTCCCGACGAAAAACAGGAGCTTCAGGACGCCGCCTTTTATCATGCCACTGAATACATCCTGATCATTCCGGAAGGCTTTGATGAGTCTGTCTGGTCCGGCAATCCTCTTTCCCTGGAGGCTGCGTCCATTCCTGGAACCGGAAAAAGCTACTATATAGACAGTCTGGCAAACCAGTACTGGAGTTTCGTGGACGCTTACCACAAGGCAGATTCTTCCCTTGACCGAAAAGCCGTTTCCCGCATGACTCTGGAAGCTCTCTCCCTGGAATCCTCTGCAGAAACGCTGCGTCAGACAAACAGCCAGCCCATCAGCGACTTGTATGAATCCTACAACCGGGTTCAATCTTATATCCTGATGGTGGTGACACTCCTGTGTGTAACCAGTATCACCATGTCCTTCAGGCGGCCCGACCTGCGCATGCGAAATCTCTGCGCCCCCACCACAACCCGCCAGAAAAATCTGGGACTGTTTCTCTACTGTTCCCTTGTCGGATTCGTGGTCTGGCTGTCAACCAGCCTTTTAGGGTATCTGGTTTCCCTGCCGTCCCTCGCCGGCGCCGACGGACGGCTCGTCGCCCTGCTGTTTGCAAACAGTTTCCTTTACACTTTTGTGGCCCTCTCAATCGCCATGCTGTTGAATTATTTTATCTCTAACCCCAACACTCAGAATGCCATTGCCAACTTTTTAAGCCTGGCTTTGAGCTTCTTGGGGGGCGCTTTCGTCCCGCTGGAATTTTTAAGCGAGGGGCTTCGCACAGTCTCCCGGTTCACCCCGGTTTACTGGTATTCAGAGGCCGTATCGGACATCTGTAACCTGACTCTTTTAAATAAAGAAACTCTTGCTCCCATCTGGCGTTCCTTTGCTATGGAACTGGGTTTTGCGGCTGCCATCCTCTGTGTGGCCCTGGCCGTCGGCAAAACCAAAAACAAGGCCGAATCTTCTTTCGGCAGCACCAGGACAGAGCTGGAGATGTAAAAATACACTACTGGAATCCTGCATTGCTCTAAAAAGCTTTGCATGTCCATCTTATAAACAAAAAGGGAACCCCCGTCCGGCTGTACCGGCGGGGGTTTTAGGGTAAGGTAACTCCTGCCAAAGCAGAAGATCAGGGGTGACAATCTTAACTATTTCCTAATTGATGATAGTTTTCTCAGTCTGATAATCAAAAATATGGATCTTGCTGGCATCCATGGCCAGTTTCACCGTATCGCCTGCCGCCACTTTGAGTCCCGCATCCACGGAAGCTACCCAGCCGGCCTCGTCCATATCGAAGTAAACTAAAGCCGTAGAGCCAAGCATCTCGTATACACGGACCTCCGCCGTAAACTGGGCTTTCTCGAATTTCTTAAGGGCCGCCTCATCCTGATGGATGTCCTCCGGACGGATTCCCATGACTACCTGCTTGCCCACATAGCCGCCGTCCTTCAGCGCCTTTGCTCTGGTCTCGTCCAGAGTGATGGACTGTCCTGCAAACTTAAGAATCACATCGTCGCCTTCTGCCACGGCGTCTGCCGTGATCATATTCATCTGAGGAGAGCCGATGAAACCTGCCACAAACTTGTTGCAGGGATGGTTATACAGGTTCTCAGGCGTGTCAATCTGCTGTACAATACCGTCTTTCATGACAACGATCCTGGTTCCCAGGGTCATGGCCTCTGTCTGGTCATGGGTCACATAGATGATGGTGCTTCCCAGTCTCTGGTGCAGCTTGGAGATCTCCACGCGCATCTGGCCGCGCAGCTTGGCATCCAGGTTGGAAAGAGGCTCATCCATAAGGAACACTTTGGGATTACGCACAATGGCACGGCCCATGGCCACACGCTGCCTCTGGCCGCCGGAGAGTGCTCTGGGCTTTCTGTCAAGAAGCGCTTCCAGGTCTAGGATCCTTGCCGCCTCGCGGACTGCCTTGTCGATTTCCTCTTTAGGCGTCTTCTTAAGCTTTAAAGAGAATGCCATGTTGTCATAAACGGTCATGTGAGGATACAGGGCATAGCTCTGGAATACCATCGCAATATCCCTGTCTTTGGGTTCCACATCATTGACCACCTTTCCGTCAATGATCAGCTCTCCGGAGGAAATATCCTCAAGGCCCGCCACCATTCGGAGTGTGGTGGACTTTCCGCAGCCGGAGGGCCCGACAAAAATGATAAATTCCTTGTCCTCGATATCCAGATTAAAGTCTTTTACAGCCTCATATCCATTGGGGTACTTTTTACATACATTTTTTAACTGAACACTAGCCATAATTTCCTCCTACATATTGTTTTCCTTGTTCTGCTCTCTATGTTTTGCCTTAAAAACGATAATACCGTTTCATTTCCTCCTCAAACTGGGCATTCGGCTCCACATAGAGAAGCTCGCCTCTGGTCAGGAGGGTAAGTACCGGGGCGTTTATCCGGTTGGAAGTAAAATCCCGCACCGTGCGCCCTGTCTGGGTCCGGCGTCCCTGTTCCACTTCCTCGATCTCCGTCCGGGTTCCCCGGTAGAGCTCCTTGCGCTTTTCCTTGCGGATGATCTTGGAAATGGTCAGGTCGCCGTTTACATATTCGTATTCATACTCAATCTTCCAGCTCCGAAACAGGAAGAATCCGCCCACAGCCAGGATAATGGTTGGGACCAGCATGATCGCCGCGAAGAAAAATGCATCCGCAAAAAACACGATCACCGCTGACGTAACAACTGCTTTAATGAGCTGTTGCTTTCTGCTCAGTACATGCGGCACGCACCATTCAAATACGACGTCTCTCATACTGTCTCCTCCGTGATCTGCTGCAGCTTAAACTGGATTCCTTCGTACTGTTTCAATGTTCCGGGAATGGGCAGCCCCGCGTTCATCAGGACTGCGCCGGAATAACGCCTTCCTTCATTCCCTTTTATTTCATAAAATGCTTTTTTCTTTAACCCTTTGAGCTTCAGGTAAAGCTGTCCGTCGTTGCCC
The DNA here is from genome assembly GCA_022792835.1 of Lachnospiraceae bacterium. GTDB lineage: Bacteria > Bacillota > Clostridia > Lachnospirales > Lachnospiraceae > Lientehia. The sequence goes on from JAAWBT010000071.1 coordinate 48,448, forward strand.
TCCGTATCTGTCAGCACCAGACTCACAAGAGCCTGGGTTTTGTCCGCCGACACATGCTGCCACGCCGTCAGGTAATGATTCTCAAAGGGACTTGTCAACCGATAATAATCTCCCTCGGCGATAAGGCTGTAATTCTCCTTATAAGCCTCCGCCTGTTTCCTGCAGAGCTCCTTTTCTTCCTGGTCAAGAACTGTGGAATTCAGCTCATAACCCAAAACGCCGCCTGAAGCCACAATGCCTCTGGTGGCAAGGCTCACGGTCCGCCCCGTCTGATGGTTGGGGCAGATGGAAACATGGGCCTCCAGGCTGCTGACCGGATAGACGAAGGAGGTCCCGTACTGGATTTTCAGCCTGTTGATGGCGTCCGTGTTGTCACTGCACCAAATCTGCGGCTGATAATAAAGCATAGCAGGGTCAAATCGTCCGCCGCCGCCGCTGCACCCGCAAAAGAGCACATCCGGATGGGTTAAGATCACCTCATCCATAATCCGGTACAGCCCCAGCATGTAACGGTGCATCACCTCGCCCTGTCTTTCCTTATCCGTCTGCCTGGACCATACGTCCGTAATATTCCGGTTCAGATCCCACTTGATATATTCAATGCGGGCTTCATCAAGAATCCGGTTTAATGAGTCAATGATATAATCGCAGACATCTTTTCTGGAAAGATCCAGGACCAACTGGTACCGTCCCCTGGTGGCAGGGCGGCCCTTGATGCCCAGATGCCAGTCAGGATGCTCCCTAAATAGGTCGCTGTCCTCAGAGACCATCTCCGGCTCCACCCAGAGCCCAAACTTAAGCCCCATCTCGTGAATCTGATCAGAAAGGCCCGAAAGACCTCCTCTCAGCTTGTGGCGATTCACCCTCCAGTCACCGAGGCCGGAGCAGTCGTCGTCCCGCTTCCCGAACCACCCGTCATCCAACACAAAAAGCTCCACCCCCATGTCCAGGGATTCCCTGGCAATGTTCAGAAGTTTTTCCTCGTCGAAATCAAAGTAGGCCGCCTCCCAGCTGTTGATCACAATGGGTCTCGGAAGCTTCACATAGGGTGAGGTCCCCAGGTTCTCCCGGTAAAGCCTGTGGTAAATATGGCTTAAACCAGTTAAACCCTCGCCGGAGTAAGCAAGCACTGCCTCCGGCGCGAAAAAACTCTCTCCCGGCTCAAGAAGGAACTCAAAGTTTGTCGGATGGATTCCCATGTTGAGTCTGAGCTGCCGGTACTGGTCCCGCTCTGCCTCGGCCAGAAAATTGCCGCTGTAGATAAAGGAACAGCCGTAACACCGTCCCCGGTCCTCGTCGGCATTCTTCTCACACAGAATCACAAAAGGGTTGTGCTGGTGGGAAGAGGAACCCCTGGTGCTGCCCACTGACTGGACACCGTTGCGTATAGCTGACCTGGAAGGGTGACGCTCCATCATATGGCGTCCGTCCAAAGTAATCCAGTCGTAGTTCGCCTCCTTAAAATCCAGGGTGACAGACATCAGCTTTTCCAGCCGAATAGGCCCCTGCCCCTCGTTCACCACCTGCACCGCTCTTGTAATGACGTTCTTCTCTTCAAATACACCGTAGTAGAGGATCACTTCCACACCGGAAGCGGCGTCTCTTAAGCGGATCTCCAGGGTATCCGTTCCTTCCTCGTCTAACGCTCTCACCGAGGGCATCCCAGGTACCCGGTATTTCCCGCTGTAGATCGTATGTCCCGCTGCTTTTCCCGCAAAAATACGGCTTCCGTCGCTGTTCCTCACTCCGATGCTTTCCACTCGGTAGTCGCCGCTGTCCGAGGTGGAAAATTCTTGTGGAAGGAAATCCAGCGAAAATGTCCTGTCGTTTCCCGCCTCATGGGGATTCGGTGAAAAGCCCCTGTCCCGAAGCTCGATCAGATAGCTCAGATCTTCATCGGGAATGCGGTCCCCATAATACAAATGCAGCAAATCCCCGTATTTACTGATAGCCATCAGATAAGAGCTGTCCCTGGTGTCAAGTCTAAATGTTTTGCTGTGTTCATAAAAGGTAATCGACATAAAACTCTGGTTTCCTTTCTGTACAAAATTCCTGTTTCTTCTTTATTTTCCTCCTGTCATGGCCACGCCTTCGATAAACTGTTTCTGGAAGAACAGATACAGAACTACCATGGGGATCATGGCGAGCAGGGAGCCTGCCATCATGACCGGGAAGTTGGTGGAAAACTGTCCTCTTAAGGTAGCAAGACCGGAAGACAGAGTCATCATCTTCAGATCCGTGTTGACGATGAGGGGCCACATCAGGTCGCCATATGCGAACACTGCCGTGAACACCGCCAGGGCCGCCATGGACGCTTTGGTCAGAGGCGCCATGATCTTATAGAAGGTCTGCCACTGGGTACAGCCGTCCAGATAGGCCGCCTCGGCGATCTCGTTTGGTATGCCCATGTAAGCCTGCCGTAAGAAGAAGGTTCCAAAGGCGCTCACAATACCGGGGAACACCAGGGCGAACACTGTGTTGGTAAGACCAAATTTTGCAAGCATCTGATACTGCGGCGTGATGAAAATCTGGCTGGGCAGCATCATCTGAATTAACACCAGGGAGAACAGGACTCCCTTTCCTTTGAAATTCAGCTTTGCGAAGGCATAACCCGCCATGGACGAGAACACCACCGCGCACACGACTCTCCAGACAATCATGAGGATCGTGTTTTTATAGAGGGCCAGGAAAGGCAGGGACGCCATTGCGTCTTCGTAATTCTTTCCCTGCCAATCCTGGGGGAGAATCGTCGGAGGAACCAGCATACTTTCCTCAACGCTCTTAAAGCTTGTTAAAAACATCCACACGAAGGGGAAGATCATAATGATGGAACCGATGATAAAAAACGCATAGGTCCCCGCCGTGCGGCGTCTTCTGGATTTTTCCAATGATGATTTCATATGCTCCTCCTTTCTATACTTCGTAATTGACCCACTTCTTCTGGCCCCAGAACTGAACTGCCGTCACAAGGCCGATGATCGCCACCGTCCAGATGACCACCGAGGAGCCAAGGCCCCTGTTGCCGGACACAAAGGACTCACGGTAGAACAGATACATAAGCGACTGGGCCTTGGTAAGAGCCGGGTTCGATTCCTCAACCATCATGTAGATCAGATCATACACTTTGATGGAAGCCATCAGACGCATAATCAGGACCACAAACAGGGTCGGGGACACCATGGGCAGAGTAATGTGGAAGAACTGCTGCATTTTCGTTGCCCCATCTAGGCTGGCCGCCTCGTAGTAGGACTTGGAAATGTTCTGAAGTCCAGAGAGCAAAAGCACCGCATCATAACCGATTGCTGACCAGATGGCCACGATAGCGCAGGTGATCATAATGACGTTCGGATTGGTGATCCAGTTGATTCCGGAAGAAAGCATGGTATTGATGATACCATACTCCGTGTTGAACATCCACTTCCAAACCATAGCCACAGCGGCAGGTGCCACTACCATGGGCAGGAAAAAGATGGCCCGGAACGCTGTTCTTCCCTTGATCTTCGTATTGAGCATAACTGCCACCAGAAGGGCCAGGAAAATTCCGACGGGCACCGTCAGCAGGCAGAAATACAAGGTATTTAAATTCGCTCTCCAGAATTCGGCGCTGGTAAACATCTGCAGGTAGTTCTCCAGTCCCCGCATCTCATAGAGGCCAAAGGGCCTGGTCTTGGAGAAGCTCAGCTTGATTGTGTCGATAAACGGGTAAATATTTAAGGCCAGAAGGCCGATGATGGTCGGAGCGACCATGATATAGCCCCATTTTGCTTCGGAGCGGCCGTGTCTGGATTTTTTTACTGTCTTTCCCATACTGCACCTCCTCCTTTAATCATCCTCAGCGGCTTTTTTGACGGCCTCCTGCATAGCTGCAAGTCCTTCGTCAACACTTAAGTCACCGGAATAGATCTTTAACAGATTATCAGTTACCTGAACCTTCCACACAGGACGGTATTTGTTATTGACTGACTGAATGCCATAATCGAACATGTCAACGAATTTTCCCACGTCAAGCTTGTAGTCAAACTGGTCGAACACACCGACCCAGGTATCTTCAAGTCCCTGGTACGCCGGGATAGCCGCACCGGATTCTCCCTGAACCCTCTGTCCCTCTTCGGAACCGAAGAAGCGCAGCACATCTTTCACAACCTCCAGATTTTTGCCTGTAGCCGAGGTGGCATAGCACAGACCGTTGGAGATAGTCGCCCGTCCTTCCCCCTCTGCCGGGTTCGGACACTTGGGCAGAACCGCCACGTCCCATTTTCCCTGCATATTCGGATAATTCTGCATCTCAGAGAGAACATTCCAGTTTCCTTCTAAGAACATAGCCCCCTGCTCTGAGAAAAATGCTGTTCCGGGAGATGTCTCTGCAAAATAATTCTGGTCAGGGCACCAGTCATTTTCCTGAAGGCCAATATAAAATTTCATCGCATCGATGGTGGCGGGGTTGTCAAAACCTCCTGTGACCTTGTCCTCTGCCAGTATGTATCCACCGTTCTGATATACGAAATTCCAGTATCCCAGCTGGTCGTCACCGTAAGCCATGTATCCGTATTTCCCGGTGGCGTCGTAGATTTTCTGAGACGCTTCGCACAGGTCATCCCAGGTCCAGTTCTCGTCCGGGTATGCCACATTTGCGGCGTCAAACATTTCCTTATTGTATATAAGGCCTACCGTATCCTTGTCTTTCGGAACCCCGTAATATCTCCCGTCGCTTCCCATAATATTGGACAGGGATACCTCTGAAAAATGATTTTTGTAAAAATCAGGGTCCTCTTCATCGTACAGGTCTGTCAAATCCGCAATTTTCCCGTAATCCGCATACTTCAGGATCTCATTGGTGTGCATCCAGAAGATGTCGGGCATCTGATTGGAAATGGCAGCCGCTTCCAGTTTGGTCCAGTACTCGTTCCAGCTTGTAACCTGAACCTCAATCACCACGTCAGGATGTTTCGCCGTGTACGCGTCGCACACAGCCTGCATACCGTCACGCTGATTCACATCCCAGATCTGGAACGTGAGGTGCGTTTTGCCGTCCGCCGATTTCCCGCTTCCGCAGGCCGAGCACATGCCCATAAACAATGCACAGGCAGACAGCATTAGCAAAATTTTCCTAATCCTTTTCACAGCCTTCCTCCTTTATTGTTTAGTCTTGCGATGGCAATGGGCCAAAGAGCCCGCTTATTCGGTTCATTTGGCGAATGCCCGCGGCGACAAATGCACATTTTTCAGCATTTGTCATAGATACATGGGTGTTACATAGTTGAGATTATATCAAATCTAACCAATATCATAATATGAACAAGAAAAATTCATATATACCAATATACAATATCTATACTTTTTTTACAAAACGTGTTACTATTTTGGTATATAGTAATATCAGCTTCAAGAAATCCTTACGTTTCACCCGTATACACCAATTGAGTTATACTTAACCGGAGGGGAAGCAATGGAAAGCAGACTGAAGTTTAAAATCTTTCAAAACGACAACCACATTGACCTTACGATGTTCCAATTCGGCTGGGAGCGGTGTGCCCCGCTTCACTCCTACGGTCCTGCCGTCAGGAACCATTATCTGTTCCACTATGTATTTTCTGGCAAAGGAGTCCTCGATGCTACCAATTCTGCCGGAAACACTTCCCTGTACCAGATAGAGGCCGGAAAGGGCTTCTTAATCTGTCCCAGGCAGGTCAACACCTATCATGCCGACGAGCGCCACCCCTGGGAATATGCCTGGATTGAATTTGACGGCATCAAGGCGGCCGATTACCTGAGAATGGCGGGACTCGATTTTGACCACCCTATTTATCAGTTAAAGAACCGGGACGGCGCGGCCGCCATACGCAAAGAGATGATGCATATCATTGACAACCCGGACAATTCCGTCATCAGTCAGATCGGGCATTTATACCTTTTTTTCGACAATCTTGTGGCAAATTCCGCCAACCGGAAGGAAAACCGGCCCGGCAGCCTCCGCGACTTCTACATCAAGGAGGCTGTCAGCTTTATCGAACAAAACTATCATTTTCCCATCACTGTGGAAAGCGTGGCTGCCTTCTGCGGCTTAAACCGCAACTATTTAAGTAAATTGTTCCGGGAGACTCTCAACCAAACGCTCCAGCAGTTCCTCATGTCCTACCGGATGAACAAGGCCGCTGATCTTCTTGCCTCCACGGAAATGAGCGTGGCTGAGGTGGGCTGCCGCTGCGGCTACCAGAACCAGCTCCATTTCTCAAGAGCCTTCAAAAATGTGGTCGGCATCCCGCCGTCCCAGTGGCGGACAGAACACTCTCTGCGGTTCGTGGGAGCCCCGCCAGAACGATCAAGATAGGAATACATGCAACAAACAAGAAAGGATTTTTATCTATGTCAATATCTGAATACAGCAAAGCCCACAAAGCTGCCATTAAAGCTTATCGACAGGGACTTCACGGCGGTTATCCCTACCTGCCTGTCCTGGATGAACTTCTTTCCTTCACGGAAACAGCAGGAGAAACAGACCTGGGACTGATCGACATTCCCGCGGATTTGATCCGGGGAACAAAAAGCGCCGGCCGCACCAAGGCCTTCGCCTCCAATTTTATGCCCCTCCTGGACGAAGATACGGAATTTGCCGCAAAATGGAGTTCCCTGTATCAATCTCATCTGGAGGAAGGGATCCGGGAGCCGGTCATTGCCTGCGAGTTTATGAATTCCTACTATATTATAGAAGGGAACAAGCGGGTAAGCGTCCTCAAGTTCTCTGGGGCGGTGAGCGTTGCCGGATACGTGACCAGGATCCTTCCCGCCCCTTCTGACACGGAAGAATACAGGATCTATCGGGAGTTTATGGATTTTTCCCGGGCGAGCGGCATCAATACCATCTATTTCAGCCGGGAAGGCAGTTTCAGGCGGCTCTGCGCTCTGGTGGGAAAAGACTTCTCTGCCTCCTGGGATGAGGAAGAACGAAGGTCTTTCCGCTCCTGCCTCCTCCACTTCACGGACATTTTCCGAAAAAAAGGAGGAGAGAAGCTGTCCATTACCCCAGGGGACGCATTCCTCACCTACCTGAACATTTATGGTTATGCAGACATGCTCACCAAATCCTCCTCAGAGCTTCGGGAGGAGGTGGCAAAGCTCTGGGCAGAGTTTGAGGCCTTGCCGGAAAATCGGCAGGTGAACCTTGTCTTAAAGCCCCGCTCCGCCGAGGAAACAGAAGATCCCGCCGTTCTTCTGAAAAAATTGTTTGTGCCGGAATCAAAACTGAAGGTCGGCTTTCTCTATTATCGGACTGCGGAAACCTCCGGCTGGACCAACAGCCACAATCTGGGCCGCATGCACCTGGTAAACCGGCTGGGCGAGAGGGTGGAAACCTTTGTCTATGACGGCGCGGAGAATGACGACGATGCCTTTCGCCTGATTGAACAGGCTGTATCCGACGGCTGCCAGGTGCTTTTCACCACCTCGCCCCGGTTTTTAGGAGCCAGCATCAAATCTGCCGTCCGCCATCCGAAACTCAAAATCTTAAACTGCTCTGTCAATGCCTACAGCGGCCATCTGCGGACTTATTACGGACGGCTCTATGAAGCCAAATTCTTGGTGGGGATGCTGGCCGGAATCCTCACGGACACCGGGCAGGTAGGCTATGTGGCTGACGTCCCCATTTTCGGCGCGCCGGCTGCCATCAATGCCTTTGCCCTGGGAGTAAAAATGGTCAATCCGACAGCCCGCGTCCACCTGGCCTGGTCCATGGAACGGCGGTGGAACGCAAAAACTCCAAAAGAAGTTTCCGCCCGGTTTACCCGGCATTTCCGGGAACAAAACGTCAGTCATGTCTCCGGCCGGGATACCATTTCCCAGCGGACTTTTGGGGCTCCTTACGGCCTCTATGAAATGAAAGACGACGGGCCCATGCTTCTGGCCGCTTCCATTTGGCATTGGGGGAATTTCTACCAACGGATTGTGCAGACCATTCTCAACGGAAAATGGGACCGCACTGCGCCGGAGCGGCTGGGCGATTCCATCAACTACTGGTGGGGGATCTCTTCCGGCATGATCGACATCATTTACTCCAAATCTCTTCCGCCAAGGACAAAGCAGCTTGCGGAACTGGTGAAACAGCAGATCGTTTCCGGAAACTTCCAGATTTTCTCCGGGGAGCTTAAGGACCAGCTCGGAAACCTTAAGTGCCGGGATAAAGAAGAACTTTCTCCAGCGGACATCGTCCGCATGGACTGGCTTGCCGACAACGTGGAAGGCGGCATTCCGGAAATAGACGCTCTGACGGACGAGGCCGCGGCCATGGTGGAAATTCAGGGGATTCATACGGGAAAGGTGTTCCTATGAAAATACTTGCACTTGCCGACGTGGAATCCAAGGCGCTCTGGGATTTCTTCAAACCGGAATATCTGGAAGGAATCGACGTGATCGTCTCCTGCGGGGATCTAGACCCCCGTTACCTGTCCTTCCTGGCCACCTTTTTTCACGGCCCGGTGCTCTATGTCCACGGCAACCACGACGGCCATTATAAAGATACACCGCCGGACGGCTGTATCTGCATTGAAGATCAGATTTATGAATACCGTGGAGTCCGATTCCTGGGGCTTGGCGGCTCCATGCGCTACAAGGAGGGCCCCTGGCAGTTTACCCAGCGGCAGATGAACCGGCGGGTGAGGAAGCTCTGGCTTAAATTTTCCCTGCGCCGGGGCTTTGACGTGTTGGTGACCCACGCCCCGGTCTGGCACATAAACGACCACGACAATCTGGTTCACACCGGCTTCCATGCATTCCGGCGCCTGATCGACAAATATCAGCCCAAGCTCATGCTCCACGGCCACGTCCATTTAAATTACGGGATGAAGGCGGAACGGAGCCGCACCCTGGGGGATACCAGGATCATCAATGCCTATGAACGGTATGTGGCAGAAATTTAGAAACTTCTTCTCCCCGAAACACCATGGGCGGGGACCGGCCTTTTATTGACTTTACCTCAGATTCCGAATATAATATTAGTCAGTTATTATAAGAATCATTTTGGTATACGGAAGTATTCCTGTACGGAGGAGGTTTGTAATGAACAGAAAGAAATATGTGATCGGGCTGGATTACGGCACCCTTTCCGGGCGCGCGGTGGTGGTGGAGGCAGACACAGGGGAGATTCTTTCCCAGGCAGTCAAAGAATACCCCCATGGGGTGATGGATCGTGACCTTCCCTGCGGGACTTCGCTGGATGTGGAATGGGCTCTGGAGCATCCGAAGGATTATCTGGATGTGCTGGAGGAAACAATCCCTGCGGCAGTGCGCCAGGCAGAGATTTCCCCTGAGGATATCATTGGGCTTGCCATTGACTTTACCTCTTCGACAGTTCTCCCTATTGATCAGGACGGGACTCCCCTCTGTATGCTGCCTGAATTTGAAACCCGTCCTCATGCATATGTAAAACTCTGGAAGCATCACGCCGCACAGCCGGAAGCAGACGAGATCAACGCTCTTCTTACGGAGCGGGGAGAAATTGACCTGCCCCGCTACGGAGGAAAAATCTCCTCCGAACTTATGCTTCCCAAGGCTCTCCAGATTCTTAAAGAAGATCCGGAAATCTACGAGCGGGCCGATCAGATTTTGGAGGCCGGCGACTGGCTGACTTTCATCCTCACCGGCTCCCGCCGCCGCTCTGCAAGCATGGCCGGCTACAAGGGCATGTGGCTGGAGGGAGAAGGTTATCCGGGCCATGATTTCCTGAAAGCCCTTGACCCCCGACTGGAAACTTATGTGGAAGACAAGCTCAGCACAGACATCTGCCCCATGGGGGGCCGCATCGGCATGTTAAATGACGCCTGGGCCCAAAAGCTTGGACTCCTGCCGAAAACGGCTGTCGGTGCCAGCATCATTGATTCTCATGTAGGGCTTCCCGGCTGTGGAATCGCAGAACCGGGTCAGATGATGCTCATTCTCGGCACTTCAAGCGTACAGCTTGCCTTGAGTGAAACACCTTATTCCGGGGAGGGTGTCTGCGGAGCCGTAAAGGGCGGAATCATGCCTGGCTACTATGCGCTGGAATCCGGACTGGCCGGGGTCGGCGACATTTTCGGCTGGTTTGTGGACCATTGTGTCCCCGCCTCCTATAAGGAAGCAGCCAAGGCCGAAGGCTTTGGAATCCATGAATATCTTACCCGCCTGGCCGGAAAGCTGGCTCCGGGAGAAAGCGGACTACTGGCTTTGGACTGGTGGAACGGAAATAAGACGCCCTTCGTCAGCGTTGACCTCTCCGGTATGATTGTGGGCTGCACTCTTGCAACACGCCCCGAAGAAATCTATCGAACCCTGATCGAAGCCACCGGTTTTGGCACCCGCCTGATTATGGAAGCCTTTGAGCATGCTGTCCCTGTCAATGAAATCCGCGCCTGCGGCGGGATTGCAGAAAAGAATTCCATGCTTATGCAGATCTTCGCTGATATCACCAACCGCGAAATCAAAGTCTCGGCCTCCAAACAGACTGCGGCCTTGGGCGCCGCCATGTATGCTGCTGTCGCCGCCGGTTCCGAAAAAGGCGGTTATGACTCCATCTTTGACGCCGCCAAAGCCATGAGCCGTATGAGGGATGAGACCTACCGTCCGATCCCGGAAAATGTTGCCGTCTATGACTCCCTCTACCGGGAATACTGCAGGTTAAAGGATTATTTCGGAAAAGAAAATCCGGTCATGAAAAATCTGAAACTGCTGCGGCAGAAGGCAAAGAACGGGAGCTGTTAAAAATAAAAAGAGGAGAGTGAAGCGATCCTATCCAACGCAGACGTCTGCTTATGGAAACGATCGCTTCACTCTCCTTCACATTTTTAAGGGCCGGCCGCTTACCTGCGGCTTATGGAAATCGCCTTGTTTACAAAGGCCGCTGTTCCTGCTCCGCCTGCGGCGTCAATATTTTTTGTGAAATCTCCGCCGTCTGCATACATCTTTCCGAGACCAGACAATATCTCGTCCGAACAGGTATAAAAGTGCTCTGTGATAAAACCCTGCAGCTTTCTCACCAATGCCTGCGCTGGCTCTGAGTCCGGAGCGCCTTCCCGCAGACGGCCAAACTCCGCGAAAATCGCCATCATCTGCACGCTTAAGGTTTTCTCCTCTTGTGGCGTCCTCCCCTTTGATTTCTCCTCAAATTCCCGGTACTCCGCCGTATTTCCCCAGGAAGCTTTTGCCTGAGCCGCATACTCGTCAATCTTTGTTGTGTCAAATGCTGTAAAATCCATGGTATTCACTCCTATCGCTTTTATTCCACGGGCCAGGTCGATCAGGTTCTCCAGATGCTCCTTCTTTAATGTCAGCAGAGTAATTTGCTGCTCCAGCGCTTTTTCTCTGTCAAAGTCAGGGCTCTCCATGATCTCCTTTATATCTTTAAGAGGAAATTTAAGTTCCCGGAACAGTAAAATTTGCTGCAGCTTCTCCAGGGCCGTATCGTCATACAGCCGGTAGCCGGACTCCGTATGTCCCGCGGGATGCAAAAGCCCGATCTTATCATAATACTGCAGGGTGCGTATACTCACGCCTGCCAATCTGCTCACCTCATGTACTGTCCTCATATCTCTTTCCCTCCCCCGTGTACAATTATGGGAAACGGCAGCAATCTCAGCCGTTTCCCATACTATAAACTATGACGCAACGTAGGAGTCAATCCCTTTTTTAAAAATATAGCGATAGAAGAAACTCACTTTTGAATACAAGCCTGCCGCTTCAGATTTTCATGGATCCGGCCAAGCAGCGCCTCACACTGTACCACTTCCTTTTCGGAAAAACCAGCGTAAAAAATCGCAGTCATTCGGTCAGATATGGCCGTATAAGCCTGCTGCAGTTTCCATGCTTTAGCTGTCAGAGTCAGCAGTGTCTTCCGGCGGTCACTTTGATCCAGAACCCGGCACACCAGCCCCATATCCTCCATACGGTCAATCATACCGGTAAGGCTCGTGGCCGCAAGCTCTGTCCTGTCCGCCAGCTCTGTCAGAGAAATATGCTCTTCCTGCCACAGTACATAAAGAATCCTTCCCTGCTCCCCGTTGAAGGCATCCATATTCTGTTCTGATAAAATCCGTTGAAAAATCCTGTCGCTGAGCCGTTTGATCTGTGAGACAAGATTACCTCCCTGAATCTCCATTGCAATTTCCTCCTGCATAGGATTATACTATTATAATAATACTTCTGTAAAAGAAAACTTATATTCTGTTTTGAAGCCGCTCCGCCACCAGTTTTCCGCCGCACTTTCCGCACCGGAAATCTTCTGGCCTTTTGACCAACCTGCCGGCTCTCTGCCGGTAAGCCTGAACGCCGCAGCCTGTGCAGGTAATTCGGTATCTGGCCTGCGTTTCTCCTGCCTGCGAGAGCCCCTTTTCCTCACAGGAGGATGTCCGCTTAATCTGATACTGGGGATACGTCTTTCCCACCATCTCTGCCAGAAACTTCCACTTTCCTCTGTGTCCCAGACATCCCTCCACCGTATGCAGAAGTTCGTGGATAATGGTTGTCTTTGTGGCAATCTCATCTACCTCATCTTCCAGAAGCCGCTGCGAGATCTCAATGTCAAATACCCCTTCCGCCACCTGCCTGCACTGTCCCCAGCGTTTTTCAGCGCGGCTGTTGACCGACCACCTCCGGACAGTCCCGCATGTAAGCCCCATGCCTTCAAGCTCTGCCTCACACTGGGCAGCAAGCTTCCCCAAATCCTTCATGATCCTCCCTCTCCTGCGCCTCCCTAAGCCGCTCCTTAAGCAAGGTGTTGCGTTTTGTCACCGTCACATGCCGCACCCCATATGCCAATGCTTTCTTTGTTCCCACCAGAACCAGAATCTTTTTCGCTCTGGTGATCCCCGTATAGATCAGATTCCGCTGCAGCATAACAAAATGGCTCATGAGTACAGGCATGACCACCATCGGATACTCGGAGCCCTGGGCCTTATGGATGGTAACAGCATAAGCATGGACCAGTTCATCCAGCTCTGTGATATCATACTCCACGTACCGGTCGTCAAACAGGACGGTCAATGCCCGCTCCTCCAGGTCCACCGAATCAATGATCCCGATATCCCCGTTGAACACTTCCTTGTCATAATTATTTCTGATCTGCATGACCTTATCCTTTTTGCGAAAGACCATGCCGCTTCTTCTAAGGCCCTCCTCTCCAGGATTCAAGGCTTCCTGCAAGGCCAGATTCAAATTAGCCGCCCCCGCACTTCCCCGCTGCATTGGCGTCAGCACCTGAATCTGGGAGGCAGGCGCGTGATAGTACCGCGGAAGCCTGCGTTTCACCAGATCCACAATCTCTGAGACAGCCTCCTGCGGCTCTTCCTTTTCTATAAAGAAAAAATCCGTGTCCTTTCCCCCTGAAATGTCCGGAAACTCTCCTGCATTGATTCGGTGGGCATTCATAATAATCCGGCTTTCCTTTGCCTGACGAAAAATCTTAGTCAGCCGCACCACCGGGAACTGCCCGGAATCAATCAGATCCCGCAGCACATTCCCGGCTCCCACCGACGGAAGCTGATCGGTATCCCCAACCAAGATCAGACGCATTCCCGGCGGGACTGCCTTTAAGAGAGAATTCATCAGTATCAGATCAATCATGGAACATTCATCCACAATCAGGGCATCCCCCTCCAATGTCTGCCCCTCATTTTTTTGATAGCCCTCCGGCGGCTTAAATTCTAACAGGCGGTGAATGGTTTTCGCCGGAAGTCCCGTGGCTTCTGTCATCCGTTTTGCCGCCCTTCCCGTGGGCGCCGCCAGCAGGACTTGTAAACCACTGGCCCGAAAAACCGTAATGATCCCTTTTGTAACTGTCGTCTTCCCAGTTCCCGGCCCTCCTGTTAAAATCATAACCTTAGAACCGGCTGCCAGGCGGATGGCCTCCGCCTGCGTTTCATCGTAAGTCTGGTGCGCCAGGCTTTCGATATGAGAGACGTCCACAGAAAGCTCCCGGTTCCCTGTTTCCAGCCTCGCCTTCCAGAGACCAGACCACAGACGGTCCCCGCCCGGTGTCCCCGCCAGCCGCGAAAACCGGTTCGCCACACCGGTCTCTGCAAAATAAAAAGGAGGAAGATACACCGCATCCGTCCGAACCTCATCCCCCACTGTCTCATCAAAAACAATCCTTGTCTCCAGGATCAGTTCCTCATCCGCAAACATCTGATCCATGGTCATGACAATCGGCCCTTCGTCCGCCTCCAGAAGCTCTGCCGCCTTTTTCACAAGCTGTCCCCGCTCTCCGTATACATGGCCTTCATCTGCCAGACGGCTTAAAGTGTACATGATGCCGCTCCTCAGCCGGACAAAGCTTTCCTTCCCAAATCCCAGTTTCTCTGCAATACTGTCTGCCGTCTTAAAACCGATACCCCAGATGTCATCTGCCAGACAGAAGGGATTTCCTTTTACCTTTGCAAGACTCTCATTGCCGTACTGTCGGTAAATCTTCGCCGCAAAGGCGGTGCTCACCCCATGGTCCTGCAGAAACAGCATCACGTTCTTGATCTCCTTCTGACGCTCCCAGCCCTCCCTGATCTGCTCCACCCGCCTTCTTCCGATGCCAGGGACCTCCAAAAGTCTCTCGATCTTTGTCTCAATCACATCCAGGGTATCTGTTCCGAACTGTCTCACAATCCGTTTGGCAAATCCTGGGCCCACCCCCTTGATCAGGCCGGAGCCCAGGTATTTTTCCATTCCGTAAACCGTGGCAGGCATGGTCTCTTCCCAGCGGTCTGCCATGAACTCACGGCCATATTTGACGTCTACCTTCCAGCTTCCGTCCACCAAAAGCACAGAGCCCACATTTACATCCACCAGATTTCCCACCAGCGGCACCAGGTCCTGGTATCCTTTCACCCGCACCTTGAGCACAGAGTAACCATTCTCCGGATTCTGATAGGTGATCCGCTCCACCACGCATCGAAGCTTCACCAAGAGCCCTCACCCCCTTTGCCAAAAACCGGTCCGTCCTATCTTTCCTGTTGCCATTATAGCACAGGCTCTGGCCCAGGGCAATTCCATAGCAGACGACAAAAAAACTTATTTGCCCTCTTGACAAAGCGACACAAGCGTCGTATTATAAAAACAACACTTATGTCGCTTTTTAAATATACTCTGAACCAGGAAAAGGAGACCACATTTTATGGAATTTGTACTGAGAAACTGGAATGTCCGCGATGTCGATGATCTGGCAAAGGCAGCCGACAATCCCCGAATTGCGGCAAACCTCCGCAATGTCTTCCCCTCCCCCTATACCTGCGCGGACGCTCGCTGGTATATAGATGACTGCCTTTCTAAAACAGGCCGGCGCCAGATCTGCCACGCAATTGAAGTGAACAAAAAAGCCGCCGGAAGCATCGGAATCTTCGTGAAAGACGATGTCTATGAAAAATCAGCGGAGCTTGGCTACTGGCTCCAAGAAGATTACTGGCGGCAGGGGATCATGTCACAGGCTGTTGGAATGATCTGCCGGGAAGCTTTTTCCACCTTTGATATTATCCGCATCTATGCAGAGCCTTTTGCCTCCAACAAAGGCTCCAGGGGTGTTCTGGAAAAAGCCGGCTTCACTCTGGAAGGCCTCATGCGAAACGGTATTTACAAAAACGGCCGTATAGATTCTTACTGTATCTATTCCCTTCTGAGAGAGGAGTGTAAGCTGTAATATGGGGGAAAAAGCGGAGCGCACCAGGGAACTGATCCGGCAGGAAGCCTACCGTCTTTTTGCCGAAAAAGGCTTCAAAGAAGTGACCATGACAGACATCTGTGAAAGGACGGGCTTAAGCCGCGGCGGGCTGTACCGGTATTATTCCAAAACAGGAGAGATTTTTTCTGAAATTTTGTCAAAAGAATATGTGATCTCTGACCGCATCGAAGGTCTGGAGAGCGCTGAGCAGATCCTCACAGACATGCTGGAGGCAATCACCCGGGAAATCATGGACAAAGAAACCTCCCTGAGCCTTGCCATCTATGAATACGCCAGCCTGGGGAATGAGGAGCTTTTTATCCGGATAAATGAAGCCGCAAAGCAAAGATGGATCAGCCTCATCCAATACGGCATGGAAACCGGAGAATTTAAGCCTGTGGACCCTGACCGCATCTCTGACCTGATCCTCTACTATTATCAGGGCCTTCGGATGTGGTCCAGAGTCATTCCTTTTGAAAAACGGACTGCCAGGTATTATGCAGCAACCATCCGGGAACTTCTCCTTTAAAGATTATATGCAAACTTATTTCTCTTTTCTTTCCATAAACGTTCCGATCAAATTGAGCACCACTCCCAGAACGATCACAGCCGCCGCTGCCAATTTTCCGTAGAAGGAGGTCAGACAGACCAGGATCATACCCAGGTGCGGGGCATTGAACACCACTGTCCCGATATAGTTTCCATAGGGAACCGGGAGCGGATCCTCCTGCTCGTTGGCATCTCCCTTTGTCCGGAAAGTGCCCGACACAATATTATTTTTCACCACCCGGTGGGTGATGATCTCTGAGTCCTCCAGAGAACCATAGAAAGCGATGACCTCCTCATCCTGCACCGCTTCAGGCTCTCCTTCCTGGACACAGATCAGGCTCCCCACCGGTATCTCAGGCTCCATGCTGCCGCTTAGCACGTGATACATCTGATATCCGAAGAATTTCGGCACGACCAGAAGACAGCACAAGAGAACCACGATCACAATCATCGTGGTTCCCACTGCGCCAAGGAGCCTGCCTGCTCTGCCGCCAGGCTTTCTGTTTTTCCCTTTTCCAGATTTCATCCCTTTGGATCTTTCTTTTCTCATGAGCGTCTTTTGCGTCCGTCTGTTTTACGTTCCATATCTGTCCTGTCCACCGCCGGCCTTTTCTGCCTCTTTCCCAGGTAGACCGCCGCCAGTGCCAAAATGGCTCCTGCCGCTGCCCCGATGCCAATATAGACCGGCATGTAACCCATCAGGATTCCGGATTGTTCTCCATGGCTTCCAAGGCCGGGAGCCAAGGGAACCGTCTCGTCGTCGATGTCCATCACATCCTTCTGGCCATCTTCGTCCTCCGATCCGTCCCCGTCCTGCCGGCCATTATTGGCTGTCAGGTCGCCGCCAAGGGGGACATCCTCCTCCGGGATCTCCGCACCCGGCTGATCATCTTCCCCGGTAGCCTCTGGCTCTGCAGGCGCGGGAGCCGGTGTCTGTACTCCCGCAGGAGCCGTCGATTCCGGCGTGGAGTCAGGCTCTGTCACCGGCGTATACTGGAAGTCAAACACATTCTCCGCCTCGTTGGCCGAGAGAGTCTTCACCATGTTAAGCGCCTGTGGCTGATAGCCGTCCACATAACGGGAGGACACATACTGCCGTTCCCCGATGTTTCCGTAATAAACGTCACTCTCCATGATCTGGTTTCCGTCCATGTCCAGGTAATTTACCCGATAAGCCGCCATGTCGCCGCTGATGGCATAGGCAACCACATAGTCCCTGTCACTGGCTACCCGGAACGAGGGGGCTTCTGCCTCCGAATTATCCCTTCCGGATCTGCGGACCCCTCTCACATAATATTTTTCATCCGCAGAGGCGGCCGCATCCTGGGGCCTGATATAGACTGCATCCCCATACTTAAGGCCCGTAATCTCCGTGCAGTCCCGTCCGAAATTCACGGAAGCGGAACTTGAACTTACCTCAATTCCCTCCTCTGTGAGAACGCCCTGGTTTCCCGCATACAACCTCACAGTGTAAGTATATTCCTCTTCCTTTGCCGCATATGCGGTCCGTCCTCCCACAAGTGCAAACGCCGCAAAGAGCAAAAAGCCCATGCCTGCCAATTTCCATATTTTCATACCAGTCTTTTTCATACTATCGCCTCCTCCCCATTTCTGCCGGTTCCTCTTCCCTCTGTCTTTTCTTTAACATCAGGAGCCCGGCTGCCAAAAGACCAGTCCCGCCGACAAACATCAGAACCAGGTACATCGTGATTCTGGCCTCATCGCCGGTCTTAATGATCCGTCCCGCTTTTCCGGGAGTCCCAGGCGTCGTGGAATCGGACTGTACCAGCTCCGTGGCAAAATCCATCTGCAGCCTTGCAAATGTGTTCTGGTAATTGTTCACCAAGGTCTCACCGTCCAGGGCTACCTTCAGTTTCACCGTACCAGAAGCTTTCCCCTCCATCCGGTCCAGATAAAAATAATCTTCCAGCGTATTGGTGGCTCCGTGGAGACCCACGCCGTTGATCCTTCCGTCTCCGCCGAACTTCTCGCTGGAGTAGAGGGTCGTCGTCTCTCCGGCCGCATCCGTATAAGTCAGCAGATAGTCATAGGCGCCGCCTGTCGCCCCTCCCGCATCCTCCAGGGCGTCTAACACCTCATTCTTCATATACCAGTCTGCCTTGCCCTCAAAATCATTGTTGAGGGTAATGGTCAGCTCCACAGAGTCTCCGGGAAGCAGGTCATTGACGTCATTGGCGATGCTGGCCGACGTAAAATTGCTGTCCATCCGTTTTCCGTTGAAGGCCACCTCCCAGCCGGAAGCGCCCTGTCTGTCTTCGGCAAAAACCGTCATGGAGGAGCCCAGGAGCAGGAGCAGAGCTGCTATCAGGCTTACGCCTCTCAATTTTCTCTTCATCTTCTCCCCTCCTTACAGAATCCCGAGGCTTTCCGCGTCCACACCCCAGGCACTTTTAATTGCATCCTGGGCATTGTGGGTCTGCACTGCATCCACCTCGACGTCCACGTGGAATTCCACGCCATCGTATTTATAGGTGGTGGTGATCACATTCCCATTGGTCTCCACTTTCACCTCCGAGGAGACCTCGCCGTCTATGCGGACAGAATCCGCAAAGGCTGCTGTCTCTTCTCCGGAAGAAAGGATCCCCTTGTAGAACAATTCTGTGCATTCTGCCGTCTCTCTGGGATTCCTCACCCATTTGCCTTCGTTCACAAAATTCAAGTCAATCAATTCCGGAGAAAGAGTCGTCACCTTTGCCCCGTCCATCATCCAGTAACGATAAACCCGCACCCGGACGTAGGTGTCAATACTCCCCGTATTTTTAACTGTCAGTTTCTCTTCATATTGCTTATTAAGGGCCAGTTTCTCCCCTTCCGGAATCATATTTTGAAGCAGAACACCGCTCGCCGAATCACCTCCCCGGTTGCTGAAGACCTCCCATTCATTCTGGTTGTAGTCCCTTCGGCTCACCACCTGGCCGTTTTCTAGAAGGCTCACCCCGATCTGGGAGACTGTGATCTCGGCCACATAATTATCGCTGTAATAAGTGAGCGCCGCCCTGGTGCTTCCAATGGCGCTTCCCAAAAGAAGGACCACTGCCAGAATCAGCAAAAGATACGATATCCCTTTCTTTTTCATGATCTGTCAGCCCCCTCTCCCTGACCGTTCTCCTGATAATCCGTATAAACCGTATTCCAGTCTGCGGTCGGGTTCCCGTCTTCGTCATAGACTACCGGCGTACATTCCTGAATCACCACCACGTTGAAGCTGTCCTGGTCGAAATCCTCCGGCAGACCACCGATTTTTGCGTCCAGAATCTCCGTACTCCCTCCCGCCGGAAGGATCGGTCCGTAATACCAGTAGCCGTCCGCCTCTGAATAAGTCCAGAGATTTCCACTCTCACTTCTGTCCATGCAGGCAACCTCAAAGGGCCCTGCGTAAAACACTTTCACCCGCACATAGCAGTCATTGATCTGCGAAGCGTTACTGATGGAAATATGCTTCGTCATCTCCGTCACGTCCTCATGAATCTCCGTCCGGGATCCCATATGGACAACCTGTTTGCCGCCTGCAGACACGTAGGTTGTAAAATACGCTGATGCCTGCCCGATTCCGACTGCCGCTGTCAGGAAAAGCGCTGCGGCTGACAATACAAATAGTTTTTTATGTCTGGTTAATCTCTTCATCTTTGTCGCAGCTCCTTTCTAGTCTGTAGGATTGTTCCAGATCCATCCCCCGGCTCCATCGGAAGCAAAATGATTGGTCACCCCATATCCGCCCCGGTTTCCACCGCCGTAGCGGTTCCTGAAGCTCACCTGGGCCTCGGGCCCCACTCCCGCCGCAACCCCTTCTTCTGACCAGACAAGAGCCGTATCCTCCCCGGAGCCCTCTATCTCATAGCTGGCCCCAGAATAGACCTCCCGCACTGTCACGGTAAGTCCTGCCGGGATTTTCTCCACGGTGAGCGTCTGGATTCCCGCCGCAGAAAAGGTCAGGCTCTCCACTTCCGAATATTTGACGGTTCCCATCCCGTCCCTTCCGATAATCTCGAACACGAAAGTGACCGGTCCCAGGGTCTCGTTGTAATCGGCCAGGTCTTTGGTAATATTGAGCCTTCCAAACTGGGGCACCGCATCTGGCTTTAAGCCGATCGTCGTATCATAGACCCATTCGTCGCTCCCTTCTCCTGTCAGCGTGTAATCACTGCTGGGAAGGGCCGTCAGGTAAGGGGCAAATTCATAATGGATGCTATAATCCGGATTATAGACCGCCTCCGGCACCACCAGATACATACCCGGCGTAAGGCCTCCGACCGTTCCGCCAGCCATCCCGGGCCCGTCGCCTTCCGACCGTTTCACAACCGTACTTCCGACCTCATCCGGCTGTTCCCTCTCCCGGATCGCCTCCGCCTGCGCCGACATGGTCTCCCAGTCCACAGCCAAGCTTCCTGCCTCCGTCGCCTTGTCAAGATCCAGTCCGGCAAAAGCCCCTTCCGGGGTGAAGTTCTGCCCTGTCACATCCACATCTGCCACTCGATACACGGACACAGGAATCTCCATCTGGTTAAAATCCTCCAGATAGGCTCCATTGCCTCCCACCGCACTGCTGATCTCTACAGATACCGTGAGGCTGCATTCCCGGTCCAGCTCGATCCTGCGAGCCGCCTGGGTCTTAAGAAGCCCCAGGCAGGATAACAGCAAAAACGCCGCCAGGATCCTCACGATTCCTCTTTTTCCTCTCCGTCTCGTTTCCAAATTTATTCCCTCCTCACGCTTCTGCGTCCCCGCTTCCGGCCTGCCTTTGCGCCCTGCGTTTCGAGATCCGGCGCATAGTCAGAATTGCCAGCGCCGTCACACCCAGGCCAATCAGCAGATACAACATGTAATATGTCCGGATCACCTGCACCATGGATTCCACCGGAGTGGACTCAAGCTCCCCATCGTATGGGATTCGGTGGCCCCGGACCAAAAGACGGTGGCTGTTGACTCCATAGGGAGTGCAGGTAAACAATGTCACTTGATCCTGCCCCTCCTCGATCTTCACCGCATCCGCCAGTGCATCGTAATCGTCTTTATCAATCATCGGAAGCACCTGGTCCACCTCGTAGGCCAGGTCCTCGTTCAAAATATGCAGGTAGAACCTGTCACCCCGGCCAAGCTGGTCGATGTCCGTAAACAGCTTGGCGCTTGGCAGCCCCCTGTGGGCCGACAAAACACTGTGGTTCCCCTCGCCCCCGATGGGAAGCTTGGTGCCGTTCAGATGCCCCACTCCCGTCTGGATCACATCCTCCGAGGTCCCGTGGTAAACGGACAGCTTCACATTGATTTTCGGAATCGTCAGATACCCCATGATGCCGTCCCCGGTCACATTGAGTACTTTCCAGTACTCCGTACTCCGGATGTCCGCGTCCCCGTCAATGCCGAACACATCTGAGAGGATACTGTTTTGTCCAAAGGTCTGATTATATTCCCTGGCCGCCTCCCAGACTTCCTCAAAATCTTCCTCTTCCATTTCCCGTATGGCCTGGTCGTAACTGGAAATCAGCCTGGACTGTCGGTAGGTGTTCCACTGGTCAGAAATAGTGGGATAGGCCAAAATCCCGAAACCCGCCAGAAACAAAAGGGCAAACAGGATCGTCGATATCTTTCTTTTCATGACTCATCCTCCGGGCCGTTCTTTTCTGCAGCCTCCTCTTCTTCAAGGAAGATTTCTTCTGTGGGTTCCGCCGCTATATCTTTTTTCCTAAGCCGCTTTTCCCGCCGATACAGGAGGAAGCTAAACAGCCCTGTGGCCCCGACCCCCACTGCCACCCACAAAAGATAGTTGGTGTGCAGGCTCATGTTGCTGAGAGGAACCTTCTCGGCCCCGATGGCTTCCGGCTCATAGGGCACTCTGTGCCCCCGCACCAAAAGCCGCCGGCTGTTGATCCCATAAGGCGTACAGGTCAGCAGCGTCACCAGATCCTCTCCGTACTCCACTTCCAGGTCTTTTGTGTTCTCTGGCTCCACCACAGAAATCTTGTCGATCTCATAAGAGAGCGTTTCATCAAGAATATGAAGGAGGAAATGATCCCCCTTTTCCATCTTATCCAGATCCGTAAATAATGCCGCGCTGGGCAGTCCCCTGTGGGCTGAAATGACTGCATGGGTGTCTTCCCCGCCTACAGGGAGGGAGCTTCCCTCCAGATGGCCCGCCGCTGTCTGCAGGACCACCTCCTCCGTGGTGTGGAAGACAGGGAGAGTGATGCCGATTTTCGGGATCTCCACTGTCCCCATCACGCCGTTCCCGGCAATGTTCAGACAGGACATGTAGGACTCATCCTTCCCCGACTGCGCTGCGTCCGCAAAAGAATCCGGAAGGATACTGGGCAGGAGGGCTTCGTTGTATGCCCTCGCCCTCTCCCATTCCGCATCGTAGTCAATTTCACCCGCGGCCTCCCTTACGGCCACGGCTTCATCATAGCTGCTCATCAGACGCTTTTGTCTGTAATTGTTCCACTGGTTTGCCACAAATGGATACAGCAGCAGGGAGAAGCCGGCTAAAAATAACAGGACTATTAAAATTTTTCCCATGTGTTTCTTCATCCGGACTCTCCTTGTTGTTGTATCTTCAATAAATGCGGGGGATATCCCCCGGAGCGGGTGTGCCCCGGGGATTCCCTGATTTCATAGACCAGATTTTCCTATTTCGCAGCGCTCTTTCTGCGGCTTGCGAAGAACAGTCCTGCTGCGACGATCATGATCAGGCAGCCTGCCACAGTGAAGATTGTGGTACCGATGCCACCGGTGGAAGGAAGGGAAGAAAGCTTGGTGTTGGCGATCTCTGCTTCGTCTACAACGTCTTTCTGTACATTTGTTACAGTTCCATTGTCAAATACAATGTTATCTTCCGAACCTGTCGCATTGAGGGCAACCTTGGCCCCTGTTATTTTTCCGTCTGCATCTGTCTCATAAATCACCGTAAACACATTCGTGCCAAGAACAGTTCCACCTGTCGAAACGGTGATGGTCCATTTGCTGATTCTATCGGCATAATTAGTATCGTACTCAGGTACAATTTTGATCTCATATACATTGGTATTCAGGGAATAGCCTTCCGGCGCCTTTATCTCTTTCAGATAATAGGTTGTTCCGCCGTCTTTTTCGCTTGCTCCAAGACCCCAGATTTTCAACTGTCCGTCTGCATCAGATTCCACTTCACCCGTAAACTGCCCATTCGAATACATAGTTTTGCAGTCTGCATCTGTGTAAAGTCCAAAGACTGCTCCCGCCAGGGCATTTCCATGCTCCTCTGTAATCTCTTCGCCGATCTTGGTAACAATCTGATTGGTAACAGAACCCTCTACTGCCGCATCGATGTCAAAGGTATAGCTGTAGGTTTCATCCTCTTCCTCATCCTTAACGTCATCGCTGTTGACCTTAGAGTCATGAGTATACTCCAGTTTTACATTGTTGACATTCGCCACCTGATTCATCGTTGCATTTTCATTCAGCTTTGCAGAGTAGGTAAGACGCAGTTCCATTCCCTGATACTCATTCAGCATATACTGATACTGAGGGGCGAAATCAAGACTGATGGTAGTTTTTCCTGTCGTCTCATCCTTAACCACTGCAACATCAAGTTCCTTTCCCTCTCCCGTTGTTGCAAAAGTTTTTACTGCTGTCTCCCCATCATAAATCGTTACTGCCATATCTTCATTATAGGTCAGTCCCTTATCCAACGTATCTGTAATATTAAATACCGGATAATCTCCGCCGTAATAAGGAATCGGTTTTACACTTACCACATACGGCACGTCATCGCCAATATTTACAGAATTGCTGTGATCCGTGCCATTAGAATCCTCTATCTTTTTGTCGATGGTCGGATTGTCGGATTTTTTCACCCACTGATTCGTTCCTATTAAATCAACTTCTCCAGATACAAACTCATTGCCGATCGTGGGGCCAGAGCCATCCGGGTTCTCTGTTTTTGCCGCGTAATAGACAGAAGCAACCACAGGAGAGTAAACATTTCCTTCTGCTCCCGTAATCAGGATCAGATATGTGCCAACCGCCATGTTAGAAAACGTATATTCTGTAACCTTTTCAGAAATCTCTTCGGAGCGTGCCGGGATTACTGAATTGCTATCAATATAGCTCTTCACAGCGTTCAGATATGCCTCATCAACCGTAAGGGTTGCGCCGGGAGCCAACTGATCAAGGTTCAGGTACTCGTTTTCCTCCAGTCCCAGTTCACCTTTATACTTTTCTTCGTACCCGGAAAACACACCATTGTCTCCCTCGTACTTTGCCGTTACAATCGGATAAGCCGAAATCGTCATCTTATCCTGATCCGTCGCCTTATCATTGCCAAGGCCCTTGATCGTAATCGTGCCTTTATCCGTTTCCGTACCCGTAGCATCCTGCCTCGTGACTTCTGCGAATGCCGTCATGGACATTCCCAGGACCATTGCCAGCGCAAGCAGCATGGCAAAGAGTTTTTTCATTTTTTTCATCTCGTTCTCCTTTTCTTTTTATGATTTTTTTACCAATTGGTTACAGAATCATTGTGCAGTCTGCGGCGGAGCCTTTCCCCGCCTGTTTCTGTGCGGTGCAGGGACCGCCGGAATGCTTTCATCTTTTATCTTTCCAGCACCTCCCTGCGTTTGTTTTTATATAAGATCAGGGCCGCCGCCAGCATAAGCAGCGTTCCTCCGATCGAATACCAGTAAATCCCGCTGCCGCCAGCGCTGGGCAGCTCATAAAGCTCCGCATTTTTGATGGTCAGCGTAGCCTCGCCCTCTGACGACCCGGCTGCCATGTTTCCGACAGAGTCTGTCACTGCAATGCTGCCGTCTCCATTTACGGTAAATCCCACAGCTCCTTTCAAGAGGGAATAGCCTTCCGGTGATTTAATCTCCGTAATGGTATAGCTGCCGGGTTTTAAATTGTTGATGATCAGGCTGCCGTTACTGTCTGCATTCAGATCTGTCTGTGTCTCGGCAGTGCTTCCTGCCGGGATCAGCACCCATTTCTGCGCATCCGAGTTGTTCTTGCTCCACAGATGGATCTTTCCCGACTCTTCCGGCCTATTTCCATTCAGGTCCATCCGCCAATTATCATTCCCCCAATGTATCCCCCCATAAGGCGCAATGGAAGAACCGCCGTCCTCTGCCTTGCTGACGTACCACTTCTTATTTGTATCAGGATCAGCGCCGGACCAAACGTGGATTTTTGCTCCGTCCTCCAGTCTTCCGCTATCCAGATCCAGCCAACTGCCGGAGAATGTACGGAAGCTGTAAGAGCCGTCCTCATGTTCCATTACCTCAAACAGCTGGTTCGCGGCCCCGGTCCTGTTCTGCAGAATCGCCAGGGAACCGTTTTCCGTTCCATTGATTCCTACCACATAGTAGGGGTTCTTGGCAAATGCAATATAGTATTTTCCTTTTCGGAGATTCTCTCCCTCCTCGTCATAGGGCGTATATCCCCTGTCTTCATCATAGGTGAAGGAGAGTGTGTCGCCCTTTTCATCCTGAATCGTGAAAATAGCTCCCTGCAAGTTATTCCCGCCCATATCTGTCTTTTGGATCTTCAACTGGGTATCGGGATAAAAACCGCTGTCGTGGAACTTTGACTCAAACACAGAAACGCTCATGTCCTCCGCCTTTGGCATATCAATCTTCAGGATATTGGTTTTCACCAGTGTTCCATCCTCTGCCTTGCGGACTGCAACTGCATCAGAGTCCCGGCTGTCGTCTTCCCCACAGTCTGTGCCAGTGGCGTTTAAACCGGCAATCTTCGTCTCTCCGCTGCCATCCGTAAACCGCACGGCATAAGTTCCCGCAGACAGGTCCGTAAACTTATAGCGGCCCGTTTCATAATCAACTGCCTTACTGCCATTCTCTGCACGCACACTGATCTGCTGTCCGGTTTCAACTGCAACGCTCTGATCTGTACCGGGATAGTAAACATTCTCATAAGAGCTTTCATTCTCCGGATTTTCACCTTCCTTTAGTTTCAGCAGTTCCACCCGGATACCAGATATCCGCGTCTCAGTCTCCGGCTCATCCTGCAGGCCGTCCTGGTTGTAATCCATCCATGCCAAGCCTTCCAGGATACGTCTCACAGTGGGCGTTTCCGTGGTGGTCGTGGTGTCGCCGCTGGAAAGAAGGTTGACAAAGTAATTGGTTTCTTTCCTGTCCGTGTCCGATGCTCCCGGCTCCAACTGAATTTTCAGTTCGATGTTGACGCTCTGTCTGGCCTCCAGCGTTCCGACCACCGCCCAAGCCACTGGATAAGGCTGTGCCGCCGTGGCGCCGTCTGCATCGGTTGGAATCCCAATCGTTCCGTCCGCGCCGATGGATGCCTTCGTCCACATTTCGATTTCTTCTCTGGTTACATCCTTCGTTGTCTTATTCTTATACTGTTCATCAAAGGTATAATAAATTTCTATGTTGTTGACATTGCATTTGGATACATCCAGTTTCCATTGGGCGAATCGGTAGGTACCGGTAAAATGGCTTTTGTTTTCCCCGTTCATGGGCATGGTGTCCATGAGCGTCAGCGACGTACCCGTCTCGGCGTTGTTGTTATAATAAACCACGTAGTCGATCTCGCCGTCCTCATCCGCCACCTTCTGCTTCGTATATTTGCCAAAAGAGCTTGCGCTTCCCCGGGTCACGGCAATACCGGATTCCGAATGCTTTTCTCCCGTCGTGGCTGGATCACGCAGATCTCCGGGAGCAGAAATATAAACCTTATTCTCCAGATTGGTCGTGCCGGTGGGAACGTCCTCCTCCGGGTTTCCCTTTGATCCAATCTCCACCGAATAGTAGATGGGCGCCATCGGCGTGCCTATCTTTACGTCTGTGAGCCTCCAGGTCAGCGTCTGCGTCCCGTCTGCATTCTTTGTAACTTCCGGTTCTTTCAGTTTTGGTTCCGGAAATTTCGCTTCCGGCGACAAATCCGTCACAATATTTCCCTGCGTCCCTCCGTTTTGTGACGCCTGCTCGTAGGTTCCTCCAAAATAAGCGGAACCCGGTTTATAGGACATGTATTTGGGCAGTGTATCTATGATCGTTACCGTGTCAGTATTCTTGAACTGATCCGACTGGTCCGGCTTGTCATAATAGGTTCCCGGCTCCAGCTTAAAATCTGCCACCCTCTGACCTGCATCCAGGTTGAAGGTCTTTTTGTCTCCGCCGTTATTGTCCTTCTGCATCAGATATTTGCTGACTTTTGTCTTATAACCAATCACCAGCAGAGTATCGCCCCAGTGGGACCAGTCGGAGTTATGGTCGCCGCAGATGCCGCTTCCGTCTGGTTTATAGTTCTCTCTGTCATACCAGGTGGAGCCTGTTATATTTGCACTGGTGTAATGCTCTGCCGGAAACTTCGAAAAGTCCGTCTCAGGGTCCGTCCAGTCCGGAAGCCCTTCCAGTGATTTATTGTCCTGCTCATACATTTTTTTGCTCCAGACCCTGGAAGTGGAGGCCAGCATATAAGCGTTTCCCACCAGATCTGAATCCTCCCTGATCTTTGCCTTATGGTAGCAGAGATAATAGGGATCGCTCGCGTTCACCGGGGCGCCCGGCCCTATAAAGCTGAACAGGATTCCCACGCACACGTGGCCTTTCGGAATTGCAGACAGGCTTTCATAAAATACGAGTTCGTCTTCGTAAGTCGTCTTCAGTTCCTCGTCGTCTGTCCAGTCTTTTCCATCCGGCTTCGTGGCATAACGGATGCGCATATTTGCTCTCGCCTTATCATTGTCTGTCTCTCCGCCCAG
Source organism: Lachnospiraceae bacterium (assembly GCA_022792835.1). Lineage (GTDB taxonomy): Bacteria > Bacillota > Clostridia > Lachnospirales > Lachnospiraceae > Lientehia. The sequence continues at coordinate 76,386 of JAAWBT010000071.1, forward strand.
GCTGCCCCCTCCCTCCAAAGAGAGAAACCAGTCGTTCTCTATAAGCTCTATGGCGCTTCCGTAAAATTTGGTCAGGTTCGTTCCCAGATAAAGCTGATTCTCTGGCTCCCTCTTTGGATCATAGGACAGTCCGCCCATCACATACAGCTCCGACCCCAGGGCGGCATAATCCCGGCCGTCTCTGGTGTCTTCCACCCCGGAGCCCTGGTTCTTGGGATCTGTGGCAGAGGCATAGCGGACCCTGTTCTGTACACCGCCGGAAAGAGTCAATTCCAGAGTGCGGGTCTTCTCATCATCGTTCGTAACCATCTGCTCAAAGCCATCTTTCCCCTGTTCTACAGGAACACCGCTGAGGGTGGTGGCTTTCAGGTTCGTATCCTTCACTGTCGTCGCAAAGGCGCCTTCGCCGTATTTGTTTACCACATCATAAGAAGGTTCCTCTCCATGCTCCTCACCGGTTATGGTGTTAAAGGGCTGGACAATCCAGATCGCTCCCGACGAAAAGCATCCCACATTAGGCCCATAATTTCCGCTGGACTTATCTCCATTCATGGTCGGCATTTGATCTATATTGATCTCATAGCCGCTGACCCTTATGTGGATCGTCCCCGTGTCTCTGTCCTGTTTGGCCTCCCAGGTTCCGCTCCGCCAACAGCTATTCGTATCGTCATCCGGAGATTTCCAGTGTTCACTGTAGGGGGCAAGGGGGCTGCCGGCCAGCGGATCATAAAGCACCCTTCCATCGGTGTTGAGCTCGCCGTACTCCCTCCACCAGTTCTGCCCATAGCTCCACAAAAGCGGGCAGTATTCCCTACTTGTGTCAATTTCCTGTTTCTCTGTATAGCCCTCATTGGGCTGGTTGATCTTATATTTAGAGGACACCTTCAGGTCAAAGGTGATATCTCCTGTGGGCAGCTCGATCCCCTTTAACCCCTTGGCCTCGTTGTCATTGTAGAGCTGCAGCGTAATGCCGAGCTTCATAATTCGCCCGGGAACCGGCGTCCCAATATCTGTATTGGCGGCCACATTCCCGTACTTGTTCATCCATTCTTCATCACCCTGGAAATTAAAATTGTCTTTGTAGGAATAATTCTCCTCTATCTGGATGTTGTACCTGGGCGCCGCAGTCACTCTCACTTTATCCGGGGCGACACTCTTTTTCTCCATCACAGGCTGGCCGTCAATTTTATGCTCTTCCTTATCGCAGGGATTTTCCCATGCGCCGCCCTCCATGGCCACACTGATCATAGGCGCAAATTCCTCGCCGTTCTTCGCTGCAAGGACATTGATGGTCAGGTTCTCTCCGAAATCACCGGGGATTACCGACTGATTGCCAGCGGACGGAAGCAGCCGTTTATAGCAGGTCAGAACCTGGCACGTCTTTTCCTCGCCCTCAATGATTCTCGTCTCCGTAGTCACCTCCGGCTGATACCCCTCTGTCTGATCCATCCAGGCCATGGCCGTCTGATCAAACACCGCTTCCTTTTCCGTCAGGGGCAGCACGAATTCCAACTTGGCACGGGCTTCGCTGTAGCTTTTGGAACTGTCCCAGGATTTCATGTTCACTGAGAAGTTGTAAGTTACTGTGTCAAAGGTACGGACGATCTTATCGTCAGCCTTCGTGTCGTTGCCCAGGCCTTCTTCCGCATCAAAAGGCGCAGAACCCGTGGTCATGCCAGTGACCTTAACCTCGTTCACATAGGCTTCGTCCTCACCCATCACGCCCCAGACCGAATCGGAGTTTTCTTCCAGAGTCTCCGCCTGCATCCACTCAAACTGAGCAAGCTTTTCTGCATTGGCCACCTGTGCCTTCTGGCTTTCTGTCAGCGCCTCGTAGGCGTTCTGGGCCTCCTGCACCTGGCTGTAAAGCTCCTCATAATATGCAGCGCAGCCCTCTTCGTCCTCCGCATCCATCAGGGCCGTGAACCGCTCTGAAATCTCTTCCCAATCAGGCAGGGCCGCAATCAGCGCTGCCGCAGCGTCCGCCTGCTGCCGTTCTTCTTCTGTCAGAGGCGTCTCATTCTCCTTTTCGGCTGGTTCTGGCTCCCCGTTTTCCTCCAAAGTCTCGATGGCTTCCGGCTCGTCGTCTGCCGTCAGAGTGTCGTCTGTTCCAAAGATCACACGCTCCGGCTGGTTTTCGCTGTCTTCCAGAGCCGCCGGCTCTGTGCCGATCTTATGTGCCGTCTCCAGTTCTGTGACTTTCAGATACCCGGTAATACGGGGGTCACCTGCGGCATACACATTTTCCTGTACCGCGTTCTGGCTGTTGCCCTCAATGACCTGGATTTCACCGGTCTCCTCTTTATATAAGGAAACGATTCCCATCTGCACTGCCGTCTCTGCGTCTTCCTTCTGGAAAAAAACCAGGTCGCCGGCCTGAGGCACATAGTTTAGCGCCCCTGCCAGATAGTTTGTATTTTCCGGATTTCGTCTTCCGAATTCATCCTGCCACAATGCCGAGTCCGTCGTGTCCGGGAAATAACCGGAAGCTCCAAGCCCCGCATAATGCATACAGAAATTCACAAAGGCCGCGTCCCAGTCTGTGTAGGGATCCCCGGCGAACTGCCCGTATCGGGTGTAGCCTTTATGAATCCCATTTTCCGCCACCACGTAATTGGAAATGCTCTCCTGATAACCGACCTGTCTCTGGGCTGCCGTCACAAGGTCCGCACCCCAGGCACCCGTCCACTGGATTCCTGCATACTGGTTTACCCAAACCTCTTCTGTCTCCAGGTCGGCGTTTCTGTCAATATAACAAATATCTGTATGCGTATGTTCTTCTTTTCCGCAGGTGAGTTCTTTTGTATGGCACGCTTCGCTGTGAGTGTGCCCTGCGTTCTCCTCCAGACCACAGGCAAACCCTTCCGGAATCTGATAGCATTCTGCCCCGTGGGTATGCTGCTCGTTTTCCTCCAGGGTACAGTTGAGCTCTGCAGGGTAACGGCACTCCTCCCCATGGGTATGGCCCGCGCTTTCCTCCAGACCGCAGGCAATGGCGTCCATATAGCAGGATTCATTGTGTTTATGTTCTTCTATCCCGCAAACCGCCCCGCCGGTCATGGCTACACCGTACTGGGACAGAATCCCAGCCACGCTCCCGACCACCATAACCGCCAAAAGCAGCAGCGCAATGCCAGCCCTCAGATTCTTCTTCCGTTTCGTATTCAGCTCATCTAAATACTCTCTCAACAGTTTCTGCATCTTCTCACCTTCCTAACGCATAATTTCCATGCGGTCAAACGGCCATGCCCTGCATATCGCTTTTCCGACAATCTGATTGTCACCGATACAGCCAATTCCTCTGGTGCGGCTGTCCACGGACAACTCCCGATTATCCCCAAGCACAAAATACATCCCCGGCGGCACCTTACAGGGGAACTCCACATCGCATTTCCCCAGGCTCCTTTCTGTCAGGTAAGGCTCGTCGAGCCTTCTGCCGTTCACATATACATTTCCATCTCCGTCAATCTCTATCTGATCTCCCCCGGCGCCTACGACACGCTTCAGGAGTATGCTGCCTCCATAATAAAATCCTACAATATCCCCGGTCTCCACCTTCTTGGTCCGGTACAGGAACACAACCTCTCCATGCTTTAACGTCGGTTCCATGCTGCTTCCATTGATCCGTATAATTACCAGGAGCCTGGTGGCAATCAGGGCTGTAACGGCCGCCGCCACAAGAAGTCCCACTGCAACACCCCGAAGACGTCTTCTGAAGTCATGCTTAGATTCCTCCCTGGCAAGCTCTTCTCTGAGGAGCTCAATGGACGGCATCTCCCGTTTCTTCTCATCCATCCAGATCACCCGCCCCGGATACCTCCCGGCCAATCTCATCGCTCTCGGTCACAGGAATGGGAGCCCCGCTCTCCAACTGGTTTCTCCGCACCCCGTCTCTCAACTTCCTGACCTTCTCCAAATATTTCTCGGCAACTGATTCTGCTTCCGCAAACATCTCGTCGAGCCAAAAAGCCGCCTCCGCCATGGACGCCACGTTTTCTTTCCCAGCCTCCCCAGCCTCTTCAAACTTCTCCAGTTCCGCTTTCAGTTCGGCGATCTGCGCGTCTTTCTGGTTCAGCCGTTCATCCTTGACGTCCAGCTTCCTTTTCAGTCGCTCGTAGCTCTCCGACATCACGTCAAATTCTCTTTTTATTTCATTCACTTCCTCCTGCAGTCTCTCTGTCTCTTCGCACTGCACCAGAAGCATTTTTAGAAGTTCTCTGCGCTTTAACCTGCGCAATTCTTTCCCTGTCATCCTATCCCTTCTCTATCCTTCTCCCCGTTATTCTCCGAGGATCTCGTCAATTAACCGGATCAGCTCCAGGGTACTTTGAAATACTGCCTCCCTGTTTTCATTTTGCCAGATCAGCTTTCCCTGCCAGGTACAGTGTTCTCGGAAAAGGATCTGAATACGGAACACAGCGATATTTTCCGTCTCGCTGCTTCCTGGGCTCACTAACGGCAATGGCCGGCAAGGACATTCTTCTAAATCAAGCAATCCGTCCAAAAGCAGAATCAACTGGGACAGACTCTGGAACTCTTCCTGCCTTTCCTGCCTGGGATGTTTAAGGCAGCCATCCATAATCCCATCCTGATAGGATCTCACAGTTACTACCGCTTCCCGACTCTGACAGGGGAGCATTTTTTCCAAAATCCCCATATGGCTGCACACCCCTTTCTTCTTAATACTATAAGCATGCTTTGTTATTTCCCTGTTATTTTAGGCCCGAATCTGATCACTATTTCCTGCCTTTTGGGCCTGTTCCTCATGATTCCTCTGTCTTTTCGCTCAGCTTCGTAACCTGCCAAATCAGTCTGGCTCTGGAATGACGGTAGGTCCTGCGAAACGTCCCCTCCAGCCTGGCCATCACAGCTCTGGCCGCTTCCTCGTCCGCTCCGGTCAACATCAGGATATAAGAACCGGCCTCCAGCCTGGCCACCGGATCCCCCTCCCTGAGTCCCTCCAGCAAAACCCGCTCCAGCCTTCTGGCATCCGCCGCGGAGGCAGTCCTGTCACTTAAACTGACAATGGCAAGGGCCGACGTCTGTCCGGAACGGGCCAGATGCCGTTTCTCCAGCGCCGCCACACTCTGGAAGGTCTCAAAGGTACATAAAAATGCTCTCTGCTCCGACTCCCCTTCGCACACCAGCCGAAAAATATCCTGGGCGCCCAGATCATTTTTTCTGAGCCCGGAAGCCAGGATATAAAGCTGCTCCATATGTCCGCTTGGAGCCATCTCCAGCTCCTTCAGAAGTTTTTCCCGAAAAGCTTCGTACTTTTCGGCCGCCCGTTCCGGCTGGCCCAGGGCAATCAGAGCCCGCATCTGGTAGGCCGTAAATTCCTCCATAGTAAAGTCAGCCCCACTTGCCTGTTCGCAGAGGCGGATCATATTTACCCACTCTTCTCTTTTCTCAAGTAACGGCAGGATTTTCTTGCAGGCGTCCAGATACAGCGCCTGGTAATACTGCCGCAGCACTCTCGCCCAATCACTGTCATTGGCCGCCAGAAAATCCCCACGATAAAGAGAAACTGCCTTCTCAAGCAATTTCCTGTATTCTTCCTCTGTCTTTTTTCCGGCTTTCAGACAGGCTATTTCAAATTCTTCTGTGTCCAACTCTATCCGGATTTCCGGGTTCCAGGCATATCCTCCCGGAAGAGTCAACAGCAGTTCCCCGTACCCAGGAAACATTTCCTTTAAAAGCTTTCGAACCTTAAACAACATCGTCCGGAGTGCATTTGCCGGATTGCTGCTGTTCTCCTCCGGCCAAAATTTTTCGATCAATTCCTCTGAGGAAATATTCCGCCCATGATTTATAATCAGATACTGCAGAAAGGACAATGCCTTCTTTCCCGCTCTCTCCGGCGCCACACCGTTTTTTATTTTTGTGTCTTCCTCACCCCGGCAGGAAAATGAGCCGAGTAGTTGAAACCTGATGGCTTTCTTTCCTTCCATGGCCCTGCCAATCCCCCTCAGCCTGCGCTCTCTTTTTCTGCAAGAAACACTGCGGCAGAGCCGCTTCCCTCTGCTCCCAGCGCGCTGTCAAGCAGCCTGACCAGCTCCAACGCGCTGCGGAACCGTTCTTTTTTCTGTTTTTCTACCCACGTGACCTCTCCCTGCCAGCTTGTATTCTGCCGGTACATTACCCGGACAACAAACGTGGCGCACTCTCCTCTTTCTTCAAGCGTCTTGTCTAATATTTCCATTTTCCGCCTCTTCTTCCATCCGCTCCCGGACAGCCCCCGCTGTCCCATCCTTCCGCCGACGGGGTCGTTTCGGAAACTCCGATACCTCGTCGAAGCCTGCGGAAACTCAAGCTCATCATAGAGTTGTTCCATTTTTGCAAAAGCCTCAAACAGCGAAAAAAAGGAAGAGGCTCCGCTCCTGTATTGATGATACAGCCTTCCCCGCTGTTCTTTTTCGTCACAGGAATCTATGCAGAGGTTCACGATATTCTGTCTGTCAAAACCCACTCCGGCCCTCTCTTCCTCCATCCTTCTTTCCTCCTGAGCCCACGCCAAAGGCTCCTCCTTCCAAAAATACCGCAGATAGTTATAATCTGCGACATTTCGGAAGACAGATTTTTGAGTAAAAAAGACGTTTTGGGGTTTTAAAGGCAAGATACAGTTTTTAGACGGCTCATATTCTCGCGCTTGGAATCCATACTGGGATGGACATACTGATTCATGGTAATGCCAATATTAGAGTGACCCAGAATTTCGCTTAATGTCTTTACGTCAAAGCCGGCTTCTACACACCGGGTCGCAAAGGTATGTCTGAGGGTATGGAAATGAAGCTTTTCAATCCCACATTCTTCCGCATAGCTTTTCAGACGGCGCTGGAGCGTTCTGGGGTCCATACACCGGGTCGTCCCTGTCAGAAGGAAGGTTTTCGGGTCTTCCATGCAGAAACGGGCGCACAAGACGGCCACATCAGGCATCATCGGGATTGTCCGAAAGGAGCTGCCGCTTTTTGGAGGCCCGATCACCAGGGCTGTCTTTTTTCCGGATTCCGCCTCCGCTGCTTTGAGCCGCTGCGCCGTGTGGCGGACAGAAATGGTATTGTCCTGAAAGCAGATATCACACCGTCTCAAAGCGCATACCTCCCCGATACGCATTCCGGTACGGGCCGCCAGATAAACTCCAAGCTGGTAAATGTCCATTTCCCTGAGAAGAAAACGCATCAGCCGCTCTTCCTCCTCCCGGTCCAGAACCCGTATAGCCCGTCCCTGCTCTTTTGGATAGATCAATTCTAGTTTTTTTAACCTCTGTCCGGACCGTTTCTGTGCATAAATAAACACTGAATGGAACAACGCCAGAATATTTCGGACGGTTTTCACAGAAAGACTTTTCTCGTGGAGAAGCATCTGGGTAAAGGAATCCACCATTTCTGGAGTGATGCCTGATGGACGCCTGGCCCCGAAAAAAGGCTTGATATGGTTTTTCAGCTCGAAGCTGTACTTGACCTGGCTCGACATCTTCAAGCAGCCCCTGTTTGCCTCCATCCACTGGTCACAGTAGTCTGCAAAAGTCTCTTTCCTCCGAAAAAACATGTTCCTGTTTCTCATAGTAAGTCCTCCGTTTTTCCTGCTTTTTGATAATAAATGCTTCTGGACTATTTTTTCAGATATAAGTTTGCAAGTCTACCCAAAAAACTTGTGTGAGAGGGCTTTTTCCCCTCGAACATGTTGCAAAACCCATGGTAACTGAGTATAATGATAAGCAAGACTTTAAAAGAGCGGTCTTCCCGTCGCAGATTATAACTATCTGCGGCATTTTTTATATGTAGGGATGCAAAAAAAATTTGACTTCTTGAAAATGTGGAATATCAAACTGAGCCTTTCTTTACAGAACGGAAAAACTGCGATATAATCTACTGTAAAACAGGGATTAGGAGAAAGAAATGAAAAGACTGTTTTCCTTATGTCTGGCGGCAATCATTCTGCTTACCGCCTGCGGCGCAAAAAAAGAAAAGTCACTCTACGCCCATGGCCTGGAGCTTATCTCATTGATGGGAGAAATGGTGCAGAGCGACGCTTATTCTGAAATGTTTTTTTCTGCACCTCAGGTAAAAGAGTCCGTAGAAAAGACTGCCCTGGCGGCAGCGGCAGGAGCCTATGAAAAGCCGGCCTGCGTGTATCAGATTTCTGTCGGAGAGGAGGGCCTGATGGGGACGCTCATAAGTGCCGCCGAAGCTGATATCAATTTTGACGGCATGTCTGAAGAGTTGAAAACCTACGTCAAGTCCCGTATCTTAAGTTCTTTTTCCTCGATCTTAAATTCAAGCGCAGGCACGGAGGCCCTCGCCGCTTCCTCGATTTACATGTGCAGCAAAACCTTTGTCTGCAGCGAAGCCTCCGAAAATATTGCCTATCTGTATCTTTATGAAGGAGCCAGCCCAATACTTGTCACCTTCCTGACCGGAGAAGACCATGCCATTTACGCCTCCAGCTCCTATATCCTGAGCGAAGACATAACTGATGGGGAAAGCATCGCCTCCCTCTTTGGCATTTCCGGCTTCCAGGTGAAAGAGCTGGACATCCCCTGACTTTCTGATTTTCTTTTATAAAAAACAAGGCATCTGGCAAGAAAGATGAAAACTTCAAGATGGAACTTTTGATAGCCGTGAAAACGTCCCGCAGCCTTTTATTTTTACGGAACGATATGGAGTCTCTGGAATAGGAATTTTCTGTGAACTATGCAGTAGGGAGTCTTAAAATCCATGTGCAAAATTTTCAGACTCCAGCATCCGCATCTGCAGATCTTTCTTTGCAGAGTTCATACTGGAACGCCGCACTACCATATGGGCATTCAAAATCGTTTTCTGAGGCTTCTTCTCGCTTCCTTCTATCCGCTCATAGAGGAGACTGGCCGCAGTCTCTCCCAGCTTGTAGCGCGGGACGATCATGGTTGTCAACGGCGGCGTAGAAATTGCCGAAAAGCTTAAGCCCTCATAGCTGACAAGGGCGATTTCCTGCGGCACCTCAAGCCCCCGCTCTTCACATGCCGACAAAACCCCTACTGCCACCTGGTCATTGACGCATATGATACCATCCGGACGGCAATTTTCTGACAGAAGAGAAACCGCGGAATGATAGCCGTCCAAAATCAGGTAATTGTCATTCTTCACCATGATTTCTTCCGTGGAAAGTCCATAGGCTTCCAACGCCCGCTTTATGCCCTTCATCACCAGCTTATAAAGAGGCGCATCCGGCGAATTCCCAAAATAAGCCAGTTTCCTTCTTCCGATTTCCAAAAGATGTTCTGTCATTTCGTAAAAAGCAGTTTCATAATCAATCCGGACCAGGTCGAGCGCTTCATTTATACTGCTGGATTCAAGAAGGACAACCGGAATCTTTGTCCCGCTCTTTTCCAAATGACTCAAAGAGGCCGCATAGCTTCTGTATCCCTCATTGTCCCGGTAGGCTGCCGGAATCAAAACAATCCCGTCTATCCAAAGGTTCTGCAGAGAGCTGATAATTTCTTTCTCCTTCTCCAAAACCCCGCCGCTTTCCAAAACCACGGATATAATATTCCTCTCATAAAAATATTGATTGATCCCTTTAATAATATCAATATAATAGTTTCTCCTCAGTGTTGGAACGACAATCGCGATTTGATTTCGTTTCGTGCTTTTCAGGCTGCTGGCAAGTGGATTTACACTGTAACCAGTTTCTTTCACCGCCGTACAGACCCGCCTTTGGATCTCTTCCCCCACATTATCCGCATGATTCAGTACCCGCGAAACCGTAGAGATACTGACTCCAGCGATCACTGCGACATCTTTTATCGTCGGAACATTCCGCTTCATACCAAAACCTCTTTTACGTTTCCCTCTTTCCTTAATTATAGCCAATTTCCGGTATAAATTCAATCAATAAATATTACGTTCATGCGCCTCCCCCTGCAGCTTTTTCCGCTGGGGGAGGCGCAAAATTTTTATTTTAAAATGACGTTTTTATCAATATCCGCATTCATGCGGGCGATATCGACATCTTCAATGACAATATCTCCGCCATGTGCGTTATCCCGCATATGCTCCGGCTTCCTGCCGCCGCAAAGGACATTGGTGATACCAGGCTGCTGCTTTGTCCACGCAACCACCAGATTGCCGATATGGCAGTTATACTTTTCACACAGATCCTTCCAACTGTCTAAAAGGTCAAGCACCGTACCGATATTTTCAGGAAGGAACCAGGGGCTCTCTTCTCTGATATTTCCCTTTGAGACAACGGTGCCTCTCTGATACCGCCCGGTCAACAGGCCCTTTTCCAGCACGGAATAAGTCTGAATCGCAATCCCATGTTCCATGCAGAAAGGAACAATCTCCTTTTCTATGGCCCGGTCAAGAAGGGAATATTTCTGCTGAATGATGTCTAACTGTCCCCATTTTACATATTCCTGCAGATGATCCATATTGACGTTTGCCGCACCGATGGCCAGGATCTTTCCTTCTTTTTTCAGATCCAAAAGAGCCGACATGGTTTCTTCGATTGTCGTCATAACCGGCGGTTCTGCCTGAGAATGGGTATAATATACATCAATATAATCTGTACCGAGACGCCGCAGGCTGTACTCAACCTCTTCCCGGATCGTACTACGGTCCAACGCTTTATAGATGGGGACCCCATACATATCCACCTTCCGGCGGGAGCCGCGCACATCATGCCACCAGTTTCCGCATTTCGTACATACAACCACATCTTTCCGGTCCATGCGCTTAAGGGCCCGTCCCACAATCTCTTCACTGCGTCCCAGTCCATAGATCGGCGCCGTATCCAGCGTATTGACTCCTGCATCCAGCATCTCCACGATGGTCTGCTCTGCAAGCCCCTCGTCAAACTCTCCCCACCAGTCGCCGCCGCCCATGCCAAAAGTCCCGAGTCCAATCACCGAACCGCTGACGCCGGATTTTCCAAACACTCTTTTTTCCATATTTTAAACCATCCTTTCCTGTATCCTCTTCCAAAAAATCCCCAAAATCACATACCAAGATATGCCTTCTGCACTTCCTCTGACCGCAAAAGATCCGACGCCATGCCTGACAGTGTAATCTCACCTGTCTGCAGCACATAAGCCCGGTCTGAAACCTTAAGGGCCATCCTCGCATTCTGTTCCACCAAAAGAATGGTCGTCCCCATGCTGCGGATGCGCTGGATCAGCGCAAAAATTTCTTTTACAATCAGGGGAGCAAGCCCCATCGACGGTTCATCCAGCATCAAAAGCTTCGGCCGGCTCATAAGCGCCCGGCCCACTGCCAGCATCTGCTGCTCCCCGCCGGACAGGGTTCCTGCCGCCTGTTTTTCCCGCGCCTTCAACACCGGGAACAGTTCATGTACCGTCTGAAGGGTCTCTTCATTCTGTTCCTTTGAAAAAAGGTAGCCGCCCATCAGCAGATTGTCATAAACCGAAAAATCCGGAAATACCTGGCGTCCCTCCGGTGAAAGAATGATTCCCTCCCGCACTTTGCGACCGGAACTCAAGGATGTAATGTCCTTCTCATTCCAGAATATCTTCCCGGAGGCAAGCCCTTTCAGTCCGGCTATGGTATTCATTGTCGTCGTTTTCCCCGCCCCGTTGGAGCCGATCAGCGTCACGATCTCGCCGGCATTTACCTCAAAGGAAATTCCCCTGACCGCACGGATGCTGCCATAATTGACGGTCAGATCTTCCACTCTCAACAGTGTCATTCTTCGTCCTCCTCACCAAGATAGGCATCAATCACATCCTGATTTTTACTGATCTCCTCCGGCGTCCCCTCCGCGATCAGAACACCATAGTTCAGCACATACAGCCTCTCACAAATATTCATAACAAATTTCATGTCATGATCAATCAGTATAACCGTCTTATTCAGCTTTTTAATCTTTTGTATAATCTGCAGAAGCTCCGCTGTCTCCTGTTCGTTCATTCCCGCTGCCGGCTCATCCAAAAGAAGAATCTCCGGTGAAACGGCCAGCGCACGGGCAATCTCCAACTTTCTCTGATAGCCATAGGACAGGGAACTGGCAAGCTCATACCGCACATCGTACAGATTCACCAGCTTTAAAAGCTCCCTCGCCTTCTCCTCACTCTCTCTTTCTTCCTTCCGTTTGCGGGGAGTATGAAAGATTGCATCTGCAAGGCCGGCCTTTGTGCGGCTGTGCATGCCGATGATCACATTATCCATAGCCGTCATTTTTTCAAAAAGACGGATATTCTGAAAGGTCCGTGCAAGGCCCTTCTGCGCAATCACGTGGGGAGCCAGGCCGGTAATCTCCTCCTCTTTAAAAAGGATTTTTCCCTCTGCCGGTTTGTACATGCCGGTAATGACATTGAACATGGTTGATTTTCCGGATCCGTTGGGCCCGATCACTCCAATGATCTCGCCGCGGTCCACATGCATTTGAACCTGGTCCAGGGCTGTAAGACCGCCGAACCTCTGAGTAACCTTCTCAACTCTAAGCAGTCTCTCCATTATTGTCCCTCACTCTCCTGTTTCACCGATGCCTGTTGTCTGATATACTTGAAATTTGTTTTTCCCAGCAGGCCGTCGGGCTTTACAAGCATAAGCACGATAACCAGAATTCCGTAAATCAAATTGCGGTATTCCGCAAGGAAGCGGATCAGTTCCGGCAGGACCGTCAGTACGGAAGCTCCGATAATTGTCCCCAAAATATTTCCCAGACCGCCGAAGATCGTCATAATCAAAACATTCAGCGAGGCTGATACCGTAAATACCGCCGGATCAATGTAGGACATGTACTGTGCATAAAATGCGCCGGCCAGCCCCATAATCATGGCTGACAAAACAAAAACAATCACCTTATACTTAAATACGTTGATTCCCATGGCCCTGGCCGCAAGCTCATCCTCACGGATTGCAATCACCGCATTGCCGATGCGCGAATTGATCAGAGAATATATAAGAAAGATCGTGAGAATCAAAAGCACAAGCATCAGGAAATAAATGGAACGGCGTGATCCCAGCTTCATGCCGAAAAACACCGGGCTGGAAATTCCGGATATTCCCAGTGCGCCTCTGGTCAGGTCAACCCAGTTGATCTCCACCAGACGGACAATCTCGCAGAACCCCAGCGTCAGGATCGTCATATAATATCCCTGAAGCTTTGAGGCCGCAAGGGCAAGCAGAAGTCCAAATACGCCGGTCAGCAGGATCGCCGCCAGATAACAAGGTAGTGTCTGCCAGTGAAAATTTTTCACCAGGATTGCCGTGGCATAGGCACCGATTCCCATAAATGCGATATGCCCGATGGTCATAACGCCGAGATATCCGGTCAGGAGATTGATGCTTAAGGCCATCATGACATACAGCATACACAGGGTCATCATACGAAGTATATAGTTGGATTTCACCACAAAGGGCAGCGCCAGCAGCACCAAAAAGGCAATTATGGTAACAAGATGCAGATTTTTAGCGAACAGTATTTTTGCTTTTTTCACCGTGCTCCCCTCCTTATACCTTAGAAATCTTCTCTTTGCCAAACAGACCATTCGGCAGGAAAAGAACAACAATAATTAAAACAATAAACGCAAAAGCATTTCGATACGCAGAACTGATGTAGGCCGCGCCCAGCGACTCGACAATTCCGATAATCAGACCGCCGGCCACCGCACCGGGCAGGGAACCGACACCGCCGAGAACTGCTGCCGCCATGGTTTTCATGCCGATGGAAAATCCTGACGTAAAATCAATCATCTGATAATACATCCCCACCAGGGTGCCTGAAACGCCCGCGAGGATAGCTGAGAGAATAAATGTCATGGAAATGACGCCGTTTACATTCACTCCCATCAGCCTGGCTGCATCCGCGTTCTGAGAAGTCGCCCGCATCGCCTTTCCGATCTTCGTTCCATATACAAGAAAGGACATCAGAAGAAGGATCAGGACCACAGACAGGAAAATAATAATCTGTGTCGATGAAATAATCGCGTTTCCAATCCGGAAGGAACCAAAATTGATGATATTGGGATAAGGCACTGTCGCATTGGAAAAAAACAGCATGACAAAGTTGTCAATCACAGTCCCAAATCCCATTGTCGTAATTAATCCGACAAGCCGCGTCGCATTCGTTTTCCGCAGCCTGCGCAGGGCAAAAAAATCCAGACAAAAGCCTACGAGTCCGTTGATAATAAGTGCAAGCGCAAAACACAGTAAAAAGCTACTCTGAAATTTATTGAATAATACAAGGCTTAAAAAGCCTCCCAGCATATAGATGGAGCCATTGGCAAAATTGACAAGCTTAAGGACGCCGAAAACAAGAGAATACCCGATTGCGATCAGCGCGTAGATACTGCCCAGTGCCAGGCCGTTGATTAACTGTTGTAGGAACACCCTTCTTCCGCCTTTCTATCATTTATCGTAACTTTTATGAAGGATCGGCGCTCTCGCGCATCTCCTCCATAAAAGTTCCCCAAGCTGCCTGATCATCAGTATTCAACTACCGCAAATTTTCCATCCTTTACCGTATAGGCGCAAAGCTCTTTGTTTGCATAATTATAATCCGTGAAATAAAGGTGGGACGTGGATACGCTCTCATAGTCCTCATAACTTAAGATTGCTTCCACCAGCTTGTGCGCATCATCCGTACCGACCTTCTTTGCCGCAAGCAGAGTCAGCATAATGCCGTCATAACAGTTTCCTGCAAAACCATTACAGGTTTCCGGATAAGTCTCGTTATAATCGTTCATGAAATTAACCATGGTGTCGCTGTAATGCTCTGTGGTGATAACGTCCTCAAAATATGCAGGCAGAGTACCGCAGAACACGCCGTTGCGTGCTTCCGCTCCGCAAAGGTCAATAAATTCCTGGGTGAAGCACTGGCCGGGGCCGGAGAAAATCACGTCCTCTGAGACGCCCAGCTGACGGGCCTGTAAGATAACGGAAGCCACATCATAGTACTCGCCGGAAACATAAATGATATCCGGATCCAGGGCGATCACCTCTGTCAAAAGAGCCGAGAAGTCCTTCGTCTCACCGGAAACAAAGGAATTGCTGTAGACAAGCTCTCCGCCAAGCTCCGGCCACTTCTCGGATAAAATATTATTTACATTGACGCCAAGATCTGTGGTGGCATAGAGGATCGCCATTTTCGTGCCCTCACCAGTACATTTGTAAAGCACATCTGCCACACCGTTGATCTCAATGACTGCAGTGGGAGAAATGGGAACCAAAAGATCGCCCAGGGTCGGAAAATCCTGATGGGAAATATTCGGGGCAATCAGGGGCATTCCACCCTCCTGATAAGTGGGGGCAACCGCCATGCCGACACTGGACCCAAAGGTTCCAACCACAGCGAACACGTCGGGATCATCAATGAGCTGATTGGCCAGATTTGTCGCCTGTGTCACATCACTCTGGTCATCTAACACCTCAAGAACCACCTCCGTGCCGTTAAGGCCGCCGTTCTCATTGAATTCCTTTACCGCCATCTCAAGGGCATTCCGGTAAGCAATCCCGTACTGAGAATTGGGACCAGTAAGGGGAATCGGAGCTGCAAGCTTCGTTTTTCCATAGGTGGGGGTTTCTGCCTCACCATTCGTTTCCGCATTGTTCTCTGCAGAAGCCGCCGTCCCGCCCGCTGCCGCTGTTTCCTTTTTCTCGGAATCTCCACAGCCAGCCAAAGCTGTCAGCAGCAGAGAACAGGTAAGTAATAACGCTACAATCCTTTTCATTCTTTTTTCCTCCTTTAAATGAAATTAATTATTTCAAAGACTGTACTTTCTTTATACTTTTTAAGTACAGTCTTTTACTTCTTTTTCCTGCGTTTGTCCGCTTTTTCTCTGCAGCTTTGTGGAAACGTTTTTTTGCACAACAGTCTTTGATTCTGTATAGACAATATCAGCATAGAGACCGGAACTATCACTCTCTCTGTATTTTTCTCCACAAGTCAACCTGATTTTTACAGACGATTTCTATTTTTATTCAGCAACGAAAGGCCCCGCAGACTCATCTCTCAGCAGATCTCAACGCTAAATCAACCCGTTCTGGCTGTTTTATTTATAATGTAAAATTCTCTTCCTATTTTTGATAAAACGTTTTTTTATCTTCTTCTCCATAATATCATATCTTCTAGTTTTGTCAAGATATTTTGATATTTTTTACAATTTTTCTCTTCATTCTTTTTATTTTTTAGATATTTTATTTCTATTTTTCCCGAAGTTTTGAAAAAACGTTTCTATCATTTGGGTATTTTTTCTAATGTTTCTTTCAAGATCAAGTTAATCCAGGCATCTTATAAAGCCGGGAGTCTCCATTTTTTGGATGACTCCCGGCTTTTCTTACAAAAGCGCCCGGTAAAATCTGCCTCCCGGTACAAACATCACCGTCTCTTCACTTATAATTGGAAAGATATTTTGCGATCTCTTTTAGCTTTTGGCTGAAAATTTCAATCTCGGACGGAGTTATATAAGAAGCCAGGCCTGCAATACTGATGCCCAAAACCGGCTTGCCCCACTGATCCACAACTACTGTACCAACGCCTTTGACTCCAAGTATACTTTCTTCATTGTCAACCGCATACCCGTCTTTACGTATCCCATCCAGCTCCTTTCGCAAGACAGCCGTATCAAGAATACTATTCAGCGTCAGCCCCTCCAAAGGTTCACTGAGGACTTTATTTAATTCCTCCTGGGAAGTGTATGCCAAAAAAGCTTTCCCGGAAGAAGTACAGTTAGCAGGAGCCTTTGCACCCACTACCGTCGTCACTGCCATAGCTCCGGCCGGAACAATGCTCTCGACATAAATGATATGTCTTCCGCTCAGCATTGTAATGTGAGTATTTTTCTGATATTGGTCCGAAAGCTTTCGCAATTCTTTCCGGGCTTCATCACGGATATTCCGATTGCTGTTTATGGAGTTAAACAGTTCCACGATATTGATCCCCAAAGTATACCTGCCTGTAACGCAGTCAAACGTCAGCATATCCATGTTTTCCAAAGTGGCAATCAGGCTAAAGGCCGTTGTCTTTGGAATCTCCATCAGTTTCGATATCTCATTCAACGTCAGTTTCTCATGGCTTTTGAACAAATTTAAAATATTTACCGCTTTCTCTACGCTCAAGATACGGGCTTTTTTCGTGGTCATTACAATTTTTCCTTTTCTTTTATCAACTATACCATCAGTTAACAAGAGCATACACGGTCGGAGAAGGGGGAAATTCCTCTCTTTCCGACTCCCTGACTCCGCCTGCAGTGATTTGGCTGTTTTTCAAGGCGGACGACAGAGGCGTACTGGATGTACGCGGAGAGAGGACAACGCGGAAAAACCGGCAAATCATGCAGACTGGAGCGTGTGTGTCCTTGTCAACCGATGGTACCATACGAGATAATTATAAAGTAGTATTTTACAAAAATCAAGTTCCACTCTATCATACCGATTATTTTTCTGTATTATAGAATAGCCTTGTCTGTCAAACCTGGACCATATTTCCACATAGTTTTGTTCTGTAATATAGTATATTAAACTTTATTATAGAATTTTTATTGACAAGTCATAATCCCATTGTTATTATACTGTAATAAAGAACAATATTCTATAATATAAGGAGGACTATTTTGTGAAAAAGTACTACAATTTATCTCACCCCATGCACGAAGGCATGATCACTCCCCCCGCACCATGGCACCCTATTGTTGAGATTACGCAGATGGGAAGGCATTGTCTGGAAGGGCGCGAGAGCTACAGGCTCAGTTTTGGTTCTCATACGGGTACACACATCGACACTCCCCCCCACATGGTTCCGGATTCCGGCCCCAGGGTTGACCAGATTCCACTGACAACACTGATCGGCCCCGCAAAGATGTTGAGGATCCCCAAGGGCTCTTATGAAAAGATCACGGTCAAAGATCTGGAGGACTGCGGCGTAAAAATTGAAAAAGGTGACAGGATTGTTGTGAACACAGGCTGGTATAAAACATGGCTGACGCAGGAATTTTTCAGGGAATACCCCTGTTTTACACCTGAGGCCGCCCAATGGCTGGTCGATAAAGGCGTCATCTATATAATGATGGATATGCCCTCTCCGGATGATCCTACAGAAAAACTGGTTGCAGGTCAGCCCAACCCCATCCATTATATCTTTCTGAGTAATGGCGTATTCATCTCGGAATATGTAACAAATCTGGACAATATTCCCTGCAATGAGTTCGACATCATTGCGCTGCCTCTGTTGGTAAAGGATTTAGACGGCGCTCCCACCAGGATCGTGGCCGCAGTAGAAGAATAGACAGAAAAAATATTCCCAGAAAGGAGTGGATAATATGAAAAACATCAATAATGGTCAATTATTTGAAAAAAAGCTGTTGGATGAGATCAGAGAAAAATTCTATTATGTCTCTCATGACCCTATCGCAGATAAGGACAGAATCTTTTTTGACAATGCCGGCGGCGCCTTCCGCCTGAAAGCAGCAGAAGAAGCTTTTTTCCGCACAGATTCCATCCCTGATTGTCCTGAACACCGCCAGGAACAGGCTGTCTGGCTGCAGAATGTGCAGAAAAAGGGAACAGAAGATATCCGCCTGATCTTTAACGCATCCGAAAAATATCAGATTGCGACAAACCTGACAGCCTCTATGGTGATGTTTGAAATGACCCGCGCGATCATCGAAAATGTCCCGGGGACAAATATAGTTACAACCGCTCTGGAACACCCCTCTGCATATGACTCCGCCAAAATGTATGCAGAAAAAAACGGTAAGGAACTGCGTACTGCGAAAACAAACTCCCTTACGGGCGGTGTAGATGTCGCAGAAGTGGTAAAATTAGTAGATAAAGACACCTGCTGCGTAAGTATAATCTATGGCTCCAATATCTCTGGGGCGATCATTGATCTGGAAGGTATTGTCAGCGAATGCCGAAAGATCAAACCGGATTTATATATCATCTGCGATGCGGTACAGCATACCCCCCATGATGTGATTGACCTGGAAAAAACACCTGTCGATGCAATCAACTTTGCACCTTACAAATTTTTTGGCGTCCGTGGTATGGGCTTTGGTCTGTTGTCTGAAAGGGCGGCAAAGCTGCCTCACAATCAGCTTCTGGCAAAGGAAGCTTTTGACTGGGAACTGGGCAGCCCCGCATCAGGTCACTTTGCTGCTATAACTGCTGTTGTAGATTACGTATGCTGGATTGGTTCCAAATTTACCGACAGTACGGACAGAAGAACGCTGTATACAGAAGGTATGGAGCACATCAAACTACATGAACGTGCGCTGATGTACCATATGCTAGAAGGTACGGATAAGGCACAGGGCCTGCGTCATATACCCGGTGTAACGGTGTTTCTGGATTATCCTGATCTTAAAAAACGTGACTTCATCATGGCGATCGGCATTGATAAACTGGGATACATTGAAGCGGTAGAGGAATATGAAAAAAATGATATTATTGTATTTGAACGTGTTGCAACCAGCCATTTCTCTGTAAGAATGCTGAAATCCTTTGGTATGGAAGGGGCCATCCGTGTATCTCCTCTGCACTGCAACAGTATTGATGATGTGGAACAGTTCCTGAATATTACAGAAAAACTAGCCCGGTAAAACAGATAGGAGCCGGATGAAGGAGAACTTTCACATCCGTGCATATATTTATTGCAGATCGTAAAAGCGCAGAGCTAATATAATACATGTATTCTTCACAAATGATATTTATGGGAGGTGAAATATGAATAAATCTGATAAAAAGCAGAAGAACCGTTTATTTGAAACGATGAAAATCATTGGCCCCGGCGTTATTGTAGCCGCAGTTGTCATTGGCCCCGGTTCTGTTACAACAGCGTCTTCTATGGGTGCAGGACATGGTTACACAGGACTTTGGCTGATTGTATTAGCATGTATTTTTTCTTATTTTTATCAGGAAGCCGCTATCAGGATCACAATGTACAAAGAACATTCTGTTTTTGAAGCAATCCGTTTAAACCTCAGTCCGGCCATCTCCAAGGGTCTGTTTTTTCTGGTCTTTGTCGTAATGCTGATCGCACAGGCAAGTAACTTCATCGGAGCAGGGATGGCGATGAATTACTTTGTACCACAGCTTTCAATCACCGCATGGGCTGGTATACTGATCGTTCTTGCAGTCACTATCGTTCTTTTGAATAAAGAAAATATTTTAGACAGCTTTACAAAAATTCTGGTATTTCTGATGGTGTCGGCTTTTGTAATCACAGCGGTTGTCTCTCAGCCAAACGCGGCTGAACTTGTACGGGAAGGATTTTCTTTTAAAATCCCTGGCGGTAAATGGATGCTGGCTTTGGGTCTGTTCAGTACGACAATGGTCCCTGATACGCCCCTTGCGGCCTCTGTACTGAATAAGGAACGATATTTTTTGGCAGATACGCAGGAAGCGAAGCTCCCCAGAGATAAAAAGCTTTATAGAGCGAAGCTGGACCTGGCTTTCGGTCTGGTTATCACAGGCCTGATCACTGCCTCTGTCCTGATCTGTTCTGCCGCCGTATTACACCCACAGGGACTGAGTGTAAACAGTGCAGCTGATATGGCGATGCAGCTGACTCCGCTTCTTGGGAGGTATGCCGGCATCTTATTCTCTCTGGGACTTTGGGCTGCGGCATTTTCTTCCGGAGCATACAGGATCCGTCTGATGGGTGATTATTTCAACTTTGCATGGGGACACGAAAAAGAACAGCCCATAAAGTTTGATAGGATAATTTATATCGTTACCGGTCTGGTTCCTCTGATTCTCGCCGTGGTTTTCGGCGGAGCGCCTATTGCACTGGTCGTATTTTCACAGGCGATCTTAGGTATTCTGCTTCCAATCATTACTTTGATCTTGTGGGTGCTGGTAAATAAAAAGGAATATCTCGGGGAAGCGACAAATAATATTTTCCAAAATATTATGTTTGCAATCCTGTTTGTAATTACTTTGTTTTTAGCAGTAAGGACATTTATAAATATTATGTTTTAATTGAATACTTATAAAAACGGGAGTCTCCGCTTTTCGGAGGCTCCCAGCTTCCTTGCTGGAATCTGCGGAAGCCGATAGGAAAAATTGTAGCGACCAGAACCGGCCTGGACTGCCGAAGGCAGCCGGGTATAGAGGTCTCTCCGTCCTGGGCGCCGGGCATGTCAGCCGCTTCGGTCAGGTTTTGTCGATCAGGATTCGCCACAGGCATCTGGGACAGACAATAGGAAGGAGTTTGACGGAGGCGCTGCGTCTAGCTGCCGTCAGATTCTCCGACCCGGTTTGATGGAGGGAAGCCTGACGGCTCATTGGCGGCGCAGCGCCGAAGCAA
>JAAWBT010000072.1 GCA_022792835.1 Lachnospiraceae bacterium
GGAACACTGCCAGCAGCCATTACTGAAAACACAGAAGTAAGCAGACTGCCGAACAAACACCCCATGGAACAAGCGCCGCCACACCGAGATGGAAATCACTATGACATATAACCTGCTGTTCAATGCTTCCCTGCTTGTGGAAGAGGGATTGGGATACGCCATTTGCTTTGACCAAATCATCAATACTTCTGGCGACAGCAAACTATGTTTCCGCCCACTGACGCCTACAATTGAGGTTGAGATGTATATGATCTGGAAAAAATATCAAATGTTTTCCAAGCCTGCTGAGAAATTCCTATTGATGATGCAAGAAACTTTGAATACAATTTAGACTGGAGCGCATCATATCAGACCGCAGGATCAGCCGGATTACCGATAAAAAGCGGCTGAACATATAGAAAAGCCCGGCGTTTGCCGGGACTTTATCTACAGTCTGGAGCCCGGAAATTCAAGGTTCCCGGGCTTTTTTATGTTCAAGGTTCTATCAATTTTCTGCTTCCTTGCCCCTTTCTTCTGCAAGCATCATCTCTTCCCACATCCATTTCAAATAATCACCGTATCCTGCCGCCTCTACGGATTCTGCTGCCAGGATATTTACCGTACCCAAAGTCTTTCCATTCAGGGTATAAGTCAGGCTCCCCACAATATCCCCTTCCGTCACTGGAGCCGTCAGACTTTCTGGCAGTGTGACAACCCTCTCCACCCCAGAAAAATCCTCTCCATTCATCCCCAGATAAGAAAACTCTCCCTCATAGCGAAGTCCAACCTCCGGCATTACCCCCCTGGCCACAGGAAGCCTCGGAAGCTCCTCTCTGGCCTCATCTGTATCAGTGAAGAGCCGGCAGCCGGCAAACCCGTAATTGAGAAGGCTGGCAGCCTCTGAAAACCGTACCTTGTAATCCGGTGCCGCCATAATAACGGCAATCAGTTCTACGCCATCTTTTTTCGCGGTAGCTGACAGGCAATATTTTGCCAAGCTGGTGCTTCCTGTCTTCAGTCCCGTAACCGTAAAGGAATTGCTCATTTTTAGCAGCTTGTTGGTGTTAGACAGACAAAACTCACTGCTCCCCTTATTCGTGGTGTGGGTAATATTTTCCATCCAGATGGTACTGTAATTTTCAATCTCCGGGTAATTGGTAATCAGTTCCCGGCTCATGATGGCCACATCCCTGGCAGAAGTCAAATGATTTGCTGAATCAGTCAGGCCGCAGCAATCCTCAAAATTCGTCCGGTCCATGCCCAGCCCCTTTGCCCGCTCATTCATCATCCGCACGAACTCCGACTCGCTTCCCGCTATGTACTCTGCCATAGTCACTGCCGCATCGTTTCCGGAAGCAATCACTATGCATTTAATGAGGGTTTCAACACTTTGGCTCTCCCCTTCCTCTAAAAACACTTGGGAACCTCCCATAGATTTGGCGTAAGCGCTGGTAGTCACCTGGTCCTCCATCGAAATTCTACCGTCTCGAACCGCATCAAAGATCAGAATCAATGTCATAATCTTCGTAATACTGGCTGGCCGCAGGGCCTCGTCTGCGTTTTTTTCATAGATCACCGTTCCTGTGGAGGCTTCCATCAGCATGGCTGACCGAGCCGTGATTCCCAAATCTGCCGTCTGTCCTGTCTGTGCACTGTTTTCACCGGCCGCTTCTGGCCCGGCTGCAGTTTTATCCACCTCTGGTTTCTTTTCTGTTCCTTCCGCTGTCTCTGGCGGCGCCTCCGTTTCTGGTGACAGCCAGACCGGGAAGATTTTTTCCCTTTCCAGGTTCCCGTCCATGGAAAACGGCTGTCCCTCCTCCGCCGCCAAAACCGGGCACCAGAAAGAAAGTGCCAGACAAAGGGACACAAGAAAAGCAGCCGTCCTTTGAAGTAATCGTTTCATAAAACCTGCTCCGTGGTTTCCTCATTACTTCTATTTTATTATATCCAAGCAGATTCTATACCGTCTCTTCTGGATAACCCTCTGGATTGTTTTTCTGCCAGTTCCAGGTATCCCGGCACATATCCTCCAGGTTTTTCTCTGCCTGCCATCCAAGCAGTCGTTTCGCCTTTGACGGATCCGCATAACACTCCGCAATATCTCCCGCCCGCCGCTCTACAATATCATAGGGAATTGCCACGCCGTTCACTCGCTCAAAAGTCTTCACCAGATCAAGAACACTGTAACCCGTGCCAGTGCCCAGATTAAAAGTCTCTACGCCAACACGGTCCTTTCCGTAAGCAAGAGCCGCCACATGTCCCTTTGCCAAATCCACCACATGAATATAATCCCTGACCCCTGTTCCATCTGGAGTCGGGTAATCATTTCCGAACACCCGAAGCCTCGGAAGCCTGCCAACAGCTACCTGAGAAATATAAGGCATCAGGTTATTGGGGATCCCGTCCGGATTTTCCCCGATTCTCCCGCTCTCATGGGCTCCGATTGGATTAAAATAACGCAGGAGCACCACAGACAGTTTTGAATCCGCACAAGCCGCATCCCTTAAAATCTGCTCAATAAAAACCTTTGTCCACCCATAGGGATTGGTACAGCTTCTCCCCACAGGCATCTCCTCCGTAATGGGAACCGCCTCCGGTGTCCCATAGACTGTGGCCGAGGAGCTGAACACGATCCGCCTGCAGCCATGACGCCTCATAACCTTAAGGAGCGTCAGGGTACTGCCCAGGTTGTTCCCATAATACTCCAGAGGTTTTTCCACCGATTCTCCCACGGCCTTAAGACCCGCAAAATGAATGACGGCTTCTATCTTCTGTTCTGAAAAAATCTGATCCATGGCGGCCTCATCCGCCACATCCGCCCGGTAAAAAGGGAACTTAGTTCCAGCAAGGACCTCCGCCCGTTTCACTGCTTCTGGAAGGCTGTTTATCAGATTATCCACAATCACCACAGCTGCTCCGCTTTTTGCCACCTCAATGGCGGTATGCGTGCCGATGTATCCGGCTCCTCCTGTCAATAAAACTGCCATATTTCCTCCTATAATCTACAAAAATTTGCCCATTTGGCATCTGCTTTGCCCTGACTGCAGCGAAACAACGACACGGGCCGCCCCGGTTTCCTTTCCGCACCTCTGTGCATAGAAAAAGGACGTACCTCACCGGTACGCCCCCCTGTTTCGAATGTCCACGTTATCTCTGAACACAGTACACAGGCAGAACCGCCTGGCGAGTAGGAATACACTGTATCCAGCCCCATTCTCCACGTTAACCACTGTGCATTATTTCATACTGCTTTGAGACTTTGTCAATTTGTCTGCTCAACCCATAAGCCGACATCTGGGTGAAATCTCCCCGTCGGATGTAAAGCTTTACACGGAAGCCCATCTCACACACCAAGCAGGTTTCCTGACTTACAGCGCCTTATGTCTCCTCTCCTTCTCGCATGATAGGGTTTGCAATGGATTTCGAGGAACACGCTCTGAATACAGTGACCGGATCGCTCAGGACTCTCACCTGATTCCCTTTTCCCCGCAAAAGCAGGCACTTGATGCGGCAATTTTTTGCACACTCTCACTATACCACAGGAACTTCTCAAAGGCAACCTCAAAGAATCCTTTTATGGATTTTTTCTTTCGACATAAGGAAAAAGACAAGGCTCTGTGGCGCTGAGGACGATATTATCCTCACTGACCTGGCAGACTGTAATCTCATTCATCCCTTCCTCCAGTGTCACATCATTACAGTAAAGCAGATTCATGGACACCACATCCGTTTCGCAGGCCTCTCCGTTGAGATACACCACACTGCTTGGCGTATAGTTCCACCCCGTCACATAAAGCCCTTGACTCTGAGTCATAACCTGGCTGATGGTAATCGGCTGGACTCCCATATGAAGCTCTGTCGCCTCATAGGGAATCTTTCCCTCAAATACATCCTGGTTTCCATACAGAATATCATATTCCAGAATCTCCATATCCTCCAGATATCCTTCTGTCTCCTCCTCTGTATGAACCAGATTCTGGAGCCATGATTGGTGATAACGGAACATGGTGCCTTTCTGAATCCCAATCTTATCCAGAACCCAGGCCCCAAGCTGGTAAGCCTCCACATCCCGCTTCGACTTCTCCAACCCAATGTTATCCCAAATCACATACTCTGTCTGGAATACGTCACCGTTTTCCAGCTTTTCTTCCGTAAGGCCCAGGCTGGGCAGATGATCTCCATACATGACAAGAACCGTCTCTTCCCCACAATTTTCCAGGTACTCGATCAGCTCTCCCACAAAAGCATCCATTTCTCGAAGCTGTTCCACATAATATTCCATGGCGTTGGTTTCCTCTTCTGTGGGAAGACCGCTCACCCTAATTACCGGAGAGTCCAACACCTTCTCCTCCGGATAAGAGCCATGCCCCTGGACGGAAATCGTGTAGATCAAATCAGCGCCGGAAGTCGATTTCATGACCGTTCCGATCTGTTTGGTAAGCATTTCATCCTTTGCCCATCCCATGTGAGTCCTGTCACTGCCATTCATATATTCCAGAGAAGTAAAGCTGTCAAATCCAAGCTGAGAAAACACCGTATATCTGTCATAAAAAGTTCCAGAATTGTTGTGAATGGCCTGTGCATGGTAACCAATTTCTTTTAAATCAAAACAAAGACTTTCACAGACCTCCTTCTGAAGAACTGTCTTGTAAGGATATTCCCCCGGTCCAAAAAAATCCAGGTTCATCCCGGTAATCACTTCAAATTCTGTATTGGCCGTGCCCGCACCTACGGCCGGTACCCACAAATATCCGGAAGAATACTGTTCCTTAAGCTTTCTGAAATTGGGAATCGGATCAGCGGAACATTTCATGTGAAGGTATTTCATGGGATCACTAAAGGACTCCAGCTGTAAAAAAATAATGTTGGGCGTCTGTTTTGTCACGGCTACCCCACGCTCATCTACCGCCGTCGGCCGTTTCTCCTCAATGAGAGGCGCCCACACTTGTTCTTCCGGAAGAATTGCCTCCTCCTTAATCTCCTGTATTGCCTCTACGCTGTAATCGTCCGGCTTACTGATCCCGGTATTGATCATGCTGTTGGCAAAGCAATAGGGAAACCCATAATCCAGATAAGCCTGGGCCAGATTCCCAAATTGGCTGGCCAAAAGTCCTGTTCTCATCCCCACGCTGGAAAGTCCCAAAAGAGCCAGTAAAGAAAAGACCGCAAAAACAGCGCCTTTCACATACGAGGGGGTTTTCTGCTGCCTGGGAAGTTTTCGGAATAAGACCACAAGGGCCGCCGCAAGAAGCAAAAACCCTGCAGCCATCAATGCCAAATGCCACCAGGTCAGATATTTTCCGGCAATGGTCATCGCGTCCTTTGTCAGTCTCAAATCAGCTCCGTTAAAAGGCGTGACCCGACACCCCAAAAGCACCAAATTGACGAAACCAAGGAGCAGCCAGAAAATACTGATCACTGTCCCCAAGAAAAGCCTTCTTCTCACTAAAAGCAGCAGCGAAAAACACCAGAAAATAATGCAGGTATTATACAAAAAAATGTGTGGCCGCGTAATCATAAAAAAAAGCGGTTTCAAAAGAGAGCGTCTTGAAAGAAGCTCTACCAGAAAATTTAAAACCACAGCAGCCAGAAACGCGGACAAGAGAGAATGCCGTCCTGCCTCCCGCCTCAGTTTTTCCACAAACGTACGCATGGCTCCAACCCTTTTCCTGTTATTTTTGTTTCCCTTTTTTACATCTGTCATTCTCCATGAATATATCAGATTTCTCTCAAAATTCCTATAGGGGAATTTCACTAAATTTCTTAGGATTTTCTTGTGGAATCAGGCATTCTTTCCGTTGTCCCTTTCTTGACATTGCATAAAATACCTTCTATAATATGAGATTGAATGCAAAAAATCTAACCTTGTCAAAGAGAGGACTATTTATGATGAATTTTATTCTGGATACTATAAAAGGCGCTGTTATCGGCATCGCCAATGTGATTCCAGGAGTCAGCGGCGGCACTATGGCTGTTTCTATGGGCATCTATAACCGCCTGATCTCCTCTATCACCCACCTGTTTCGGGATTTTAAGAAAAGCGCTGCCACTCTGATCCCGGTCCTTCTGGGGGCCGCCATAGGCATCGTCGGTTTCTCCTATGCCATTGAGTATCTGCTGGCCAATCAGCCGCTTCCCACCTGCCTTACTTTCCTGGGACTGATCCTGGGCGGTGTTCCCATATTGGTAAAAGATATGGCAAAGGGTGTAAAAAACAGCCCTTCCCACAGATTGACCCCTGTCAATGTCGTGGCTTTTTTGATCCTCTTTGCATTTGCCATCATCCTGCCGCTCCTTCAGGGGAGTGACGATACTTTGAGTGTCCTGAACCCGTCTTTTGGCACCATGATTCTGTTGTTCTTTATGGGAATCATTGCTGCCGCCACCATGGTGGTTCCCGGGGTCAGCGGCTCCATGATCCTTATGATTCTCGGATATTACTATGGAGTAATCAACTCCATTACCACCTTTATGGACGGACTCAGAGCCGGCGATTTTTCCATTGTTTTGTCCCAATGTAAAATCCTGGCGCCCTTTGGCATCGGTGCTGTTTTAGGCATTTTTCTGATCTCCAAGATCATTGAATATCTGTTTGAAAGACATACCGTTTCCACCTACGCTGCCATTTTGGGACTGATCCTTTCTTCACCCTTCGGAATCTTTTATAACACAGGTGCTCTTTCACACATTACCCTGCCCGGTCTTCTCGTCGGCATTGTCCTTTTCCTTGCCGGAAGTTTTATCACCTGGTATATGGGTAAAAAACATGCCTGAAAGAAAGGAGATCTTCTATGAGCTTTGAATTTATCAGTAAGCTGCCTACCCCGGCTGAAATCCGACGTCAGTTTCCCCTCTCAGAAGAGCTTACCATGGAAAAACGCAAGCGGGATCAGGAGATCCGCGATGTATTGACCGGAAAAAGCGACAAATTTCTGGTGATCATCGGTCCCTGCTCTGCTGACAACCCGGATTCTGTCTGTGACTATGTGTCCAGACTGATCAAGGTTCAGGAGGACACCAAAGATGATCTGGTCATCGTTCCCCGTATTTACACCAATAAACCGCGGACCACAGGTGACGGCTACAAAGGGATCCTCCATCAGCCCAATCCAGAAAAGGCTCCAGATCTTTTCGAGGGGCTTTTAGCCATCCGCAAGCTTCATATGCGTGTTCTGCAGGAAAGCGGCCTCTCTGCCGCCGACGAAATGCTCTATCCGGAAAATTACCGTTACCTCTCCGATCTGCTCTCTTACGTGGCTGTGGGGGCCCGTTCAGTGGAAAATCAGCAGCACAGGCTGACGGTCAGCGGCATGGAAGTAGGCGCAGGCATGAAAAATCCTACCAGCGGTGATTTCTCCGTTATGCTGAATTCTGTCATGGCGGCTCAGCACGGACATACCTTTATTTTCCGCGGATGGGAAGTCAACACAGACGGCAATCCCTACGCCCATACAATCCTCAGAGGCGCTGTCAACAAACACGGTCAGAGCCAGCCCAATTACCACTATGAAGACTTGCGTCTGCTCTGTGATATGTATGGAAAGCGGGATTTAAAGTATCCTGCCTGCATTGTGGATGCAAATCATTCCAATTCCAACAAGCTTTATAAAGAACAGATCCGCATTGTAAAAGAGGTTCTTCACAGCCGCAGCCATTCCATGGACATCCGCAATCTGGTAAAAGGCGTCATGATCGAAAGCTATATTGAGCCGGGCAGCCAAAAAATAGGCGGGCATATCTACGGCTGTTCCATCACAGACCCTTGCCTGGGCTGGGAGGAGTCCCGCCAGTTGATCTATGACATCGCAGAGCTGATCTGAGCCCTTCTATAATCGAATAGGGAAGATCTCTTTTTCCCTGCTCGCCTTACCGAACGCCAAACAGGCAGAGAAGTAAAACCTCCTCTGCCTGTTTTTCATTTCTTCGCAACCATATTCTTCTTTTCCTTTGTTTCTTAAAAGTAGGCTTTTAGCAGAAGCGGGTTGATATAACACTCGCAAATAATTCCGGGAAGCAGACAGAGCAGAAGGATGATCAAAAGCAGCAAATCCCGTCCCATTCGGATACGCCTGTACTGACTGAAGCTTCTCTGTTTACGCATAAAAGAATAAACCTGGAATCCCCGAATCCCCAAAAGCAGGATCGCCGGTATGTAAAACACCGCCTGTGGGAGAATGCTACACAGAAAATATAAAATCCCCCGTTTTCCAAAGACCATAGTCCCCAGGGCAATCCTTACACCACAAGTAAATCCAAGCCAGCCAAGCGCTGCCCACAGACTCACTGCCCCAAAAGCCGTCATGGAGGAAAGCCAGAGAGCTGCCGCTTCCATCATCCGGAGTCGCAGTACATAAAAGAAATAACTTTCTTTTACAAAGCTGTCCTGTTTCAGAGTCTCTCCCATTTGGGTGAAATAAAGCTTCCAGCCATCCTGTCCATATTTTCCGCTTAAGTTGGCTGCAAAGGTTCCGATGATCAGAAACCCTGCAAATACAATAACTGCCATCTGCACAAATCTGTTTTTTTTCTCCATGACACCCTCCATCTAAAGTACTATATGATAAAAGTGTACATGGTATTCCCATTCCTGCTATCTGTATTTTACCCGATAGGCCAGAATCGCCGCCGCAGTCTTGGCATCCGTAATCCTTCCGTCATAGATCATGGAAAGAAGCTCTTCAAGCTCATGTTCCTCCACATTCAAAAACTCGTCTTCATCCAGATGTTGGCTGGTCGGAATCAAATCCTCTGCCACATAAATCCCGATAAATTCGTTGCAGAAAGCCACTGTTGTATTGATGTTGATCAACCATTCCAATTTTCCCGCCTTATATCCAGTTTCTTCCTCCAGCTCTCTGGCAGCACACTGTTCCTTTGGCTCCCCCACATGGTCCACTGCCCCTGCAGGAATCTCCAGGGTATACCGTTCCAGAGCATTCCGGTACTGACGCACCATAAGGATCTTTCCTTCCCTCGTCACCGGAATAACGGCAGCCGCTCCTTTGTGCTCAATATAATCCCACACAGCCGTATGACCATTGGGCAAAGACATATAGTCCTCATAAAAGTTCACGATTTTTCCTCTGTGAACCAGTTCCCTTCTTACCCGTTTAATCTCATCCATAGAAATACTCCTCTTTCTTTCATCAAAAAATCCCATATAGTAAAAAGCGGAAGAATCAGCTCTCTGACTTCTTCCGCTCTCCGACTTTATTTTGCATAGTCGGTGACTCTGGATTCACGAATCACGTTTACCTTAATCTGTCCGGGATATTCAAGCTCCGACTCAATCTGTTTTGCAATATTCCTTGCCATCAAAACCATATCATCATCACTCACCTGCTCCGGCACTACCATAATACGAACCTCTCGTCCCGCCTGAACAGCAAAAGATTTGTCCACACCCTTAAAGGTATTGGTAATATCTTCTAATTGTTTCAACCTGTTGGTATATGTTTCGATTGTCTCGCGACGAGCGCCCGGACGTGCTGCAGAAATCGTATCTGCCGCCTGCACGATACAGGCCGCCAGCGTTTCCGGCTCTACGTCGCCGTGATGGGACTCCACCGCATTGATCACAACGGCAGATTCTTTGTATTTCCTACATAATTCAACGCCAAGCTGAATATGTGAGCC
>JAAWBT010000073.1 GCA_022792835.1 Lachnospiraceae bacterium
AACCGATAACCTGCTGATTACAAATCAGCTGCTCTGCCAATTGAGCCACATCGGCAAAATCATCTGAAATGACTCCAAGGGGATTTGAACCCCTGTTACCGCCGTGAAAGGGCGGTGTCTTAACCGCTTGACCATGGAGCCTTACCTATAATGGAACTCCGTGTGTCTCGTTTTCATATACTCAACGAATCAATAATACCATATGTTTCAATTTTTTGCAAGAGTTTTTTGCATTATTTTGAAAAATTAGAGATTTTTTTCCGTCTCTAAAATTCTCTTCGTTCTGTCCGCTCTCCGTCTTTCATATAATATACAAACCTTCCTTCTGGTGAAGCCCATGAAACAAACCTTTCTTCGAAAAAAATATGTGCTCTGTGCCCTTCTTCTCGTTCTCTCCTACCTGGCTGGTTATTCCCTGGCCCATATGACTGCCCCGACCAGGTCAGAGTCAATTCTCGCGGAAGCCTCTGACTGGGGATTAAGCTTTCAGGAAAAAGGGAAAGCCCCTGTCGGCAATGCCCAAGCCGATTATCTGAAAGGTTTCAACGCCTATTATGTCAATGAAACGGATGACAAAGTGATCTATCTGACCTTTGACGCCGGATATGAGAACGGAAACACTGCCGCTATTTTGGATTCTTTAAAAAAGCATCAGGCTCCTGCCACTTTTTTCCTAGTGGGCAATTACATAGAAACCAGCCCTGAACTGGTAAAACGGATGATCTCAGAGGGCCATACCGTGGGAAATCACACCTTCCATCACCCCAACATGTCACAGATTTCCACAAAAGAAGCTTTTGAAAAGGAGCTTGGCGACCTGGAGCGCCTGTTCGAAGAGACCACCGGACAGCCCATGACCAAATTTTACCGTCCCCCTCAGGGGAAATACAGTGAATCCAACCTGCAGATGGCAAAAGATATGGGATATTCCACCTTTTTCTGGAGCCTGGCTTATGTGGACTGGTATGAAAACGACCAGCCTTCCAAGGAGGAAGCCTTTGAAAAGCTCCTTGGCCGCATCCATCCTGGCGCCATTGTCCTTCTCCACAGCACTTCAAAGACAAATGCAGAGATTCTCGACGAGCTGCTGACTAAATGGGAAGAAATGGGCTACCGGTTTGAACCATTAACCCATTTGGTTTCTGCTTCTTGACATCTTGCCGTTCAGATAGTATACTTATAAAAAATAAAATCACATGCTAGGGGTGCGCACTGCTGAGAATGGTACGTCTGTGTTTGGACACAGATGTACCTGACCCTCAATACTTGACCCGGGTAATACCGGCGTAAGGAAGCTGTATATGCGATAGACGACTGTATATTTTCGCGGCCCCTCCTGTGCAAAGGAGGTTTTTTTATGTCTTCATTTCTGATCTATGATCCCGAAAACTATGAATATATTTTACAGCCCCTGGGCTATGTCTGCCTGTCTCTCCTCCTCTTTGTTCTGCTTGCCTTTGTCTTTCTTTTCGCGAAAAGACGCAAATCCCGACGAGTAGGAACAAAGGAACTGGTGTTTTGTTCCATGGCCATGGCTCTGTCCACAGTCGCTTCTTTCATTAAATTTGTGAATCTCCCTTATGGCGGCTCCATTACTCTGTTCAGCATGCTGTTTGTCTCTCTCATTGGATATTTTTATGGTCCGAAAACCGGGCTCATCACTGGCGTCGCCTACGGAGTCCTGCAGCTAATCACCGGGCCTTACATCTATGCGCCGCTTCAGGTACTGTTAGACTATCCCCTGGCGTTTGGCGCCCTGGGGCTAAGTGGATTTTTCCATAACAAAAAATACGGCCTGTTAACTGGGTACATCGTTGGTGTCACAGGCCGTTATCTCTCCCATGTAATCTCTGGCTATATCTTCTTTGCCGAATATGCGCCAGAAGGAATGAATGCTCTGCTTTATACCTTTGGATACAACCTTACTTATGTCCTCCCGGAGCTCCTTCTCACAGCTGTCCTGCTTGCTGTACCGGCCGTAAAAAAGGCCATTGGACAGGTAAAACAGCAGGCCTGTGCTTCTTAAAACCTGTAATGCTCCCGCCTTTACCCAATGGAAGCCTGAAATTCCCGGATGGCAGAAACGGTCTGCTCATAATCTGCAAACACCTGCTTCGCAAGACTGTCTGCCTCCGGACTTTTGCCGTTTCTCAGCGCCTCTGTCAGTGCATTGTCAGAGGCAAGAAGCCTGTCAAAACTTAAGTTCTGGCAGATTCCTTTGATCGTATGGGCAGCACGGAATGCTTCCTCGTAATTTTCTGACTGTAAGGATTCCTTCAAAAGCTCCAGGCTTTTGTCATCCAAAAATTTCAAAGTAAACTTCTGGACCAGCCGTTCACTGCGCAGACGACTGATCACTTCCTCATAATTTCCCCCCAAGGCTTCATAACATTCTTTTAACGTCATTTCTCATTTCCTCCTCATTTTGTCATACTTTCCCCAATACTCTGATTTTCTTCTTCCTCTGTCTCACCGTCAATCTGTGAAATCACGGAGAACATCTGATTCATGGACCTGTCATAAAAACAATACCGTCCTCTGCCGGACCGTTTCACCGAATAGAGCGCCTGATCTGCCGCGTGGAAGAGCACATCATAATCCGTGCCAACGACCTCCGCCTGGGCAACTCCCATACTGAGGGAAATCGGGAAATTCTCGTAGGCTCCAGAAAAACCGGAAAAAATTCTCCGAATTACCACCTCCAGTTCCCCCTTATAATCCAAGAAAATCAAGAACTCATCTCCGCCTACCCGGGCAGCAATATCTCCGCTTCGGATGCTCTGACGCAGTTTTTCTGCCACATGGATCAGAACCCGATCACCGAAACTATGCCCGAACTCATCATTGGCTGATTTGAAATGATCCAGATCAAAGATCACCAGCGCATATTTCCCGTCTCTCCGCTCCTCCAGCCGCTCAATAATCCGCTTTTTCGCTGCCGCATGATTCAAAAGCCCCGTCAAAGGATCATGGGAAGCCAGCCTCTCCAGAGTGTCAAGCCTCATTCTGGAATCATGGATGTCAACTGCTTTTCCAAGAACTCCCGTAAAACAGGGAGGCTCATCGGTTGACCAAGTGGCCCTGGCTACAATCTTATACCATCTGGATTCCTCTTCCAGCTTAAGCATACAATCATAGCTGATCTCCGGCCTCCCAGGAGTCGTCTGTTTTAATGCCTCAATCAGTCCTCTCCAGTCCGAAGGATCAATCAGTTTCCGCACCATCCGGTCAAAAAGCGGATCCATAATTGTCTCCGGAAGTCCCAATTTTTCTGCCCCCCAGGAAGAGACCGTCAACATGGACGGAGACAGAATATATTCAAACTGGATCTCCTGAGACATAGAAGCAAAAAAGCGGTATTTCATCCTCTCATGCTCCAAAAGCTGCAGCGTCCGTTCGGAAGCACCGGCTTCCTTGTGACGGAGCATTTCTTCTGTGAGATTCCAGATCTTTCTTTTATCCACATTGGTGGAACCGCTCTTTCCGATTTCTCCGGGAATGCTGTCAGCAATATCAGTCAGACACTCCAGAACCAGTGGATTGAAGATACCGCACTGTCCGTCCAGAATCATGGCAACTGCTTTCTCATGAGGAATGGCTTTTTTGTAAACTCGTTCACTGGTCAGGGCGTCGTAGACGTCTGCCAGAGCCACCACCTGGGCAGAGATAGGGATCTCCTCTCCCTTTAAACCATCCGGATATCCCCTCCCATCATAACGTTCATGATGCCATCGACAGATTTCATAGGCCATCCGCACCAAGGGCTCATCCCTATGTATAGGTAGATTCTCTAAAAGCATAGCCCCTTCCAGAGTATGAGTCTTCATGATCGCAAATTCCTCATCCGTCAGCCGCCCCGGTTTGTTTAAAATTGCATCGTCAATGGCGATCTTTCCAATGTCATGGAGGGCCGATACCGTACTGATCAGAGAAATGTCCTCCGGCCCCAGATTATACTGATCCGTCTTTTGAACCAGCCGCTGCAGCAAAAGCTCTGTCAGCCCATGGACATTTCGGACATGTAGACCGCTCTCTCCATTCCGAAACTCCACGATATGGCTTAAAATGTCAATCATCAGGCTGCTGCGCTGTTCCTTTTCGTACATCTGCTCCGCCACCATATCGGTCAGCTTTTTCTGTTTGGCGTAAAGCAGGACCGTATTAACTACCCTCCGGTGGACGATGAGCGCATCAAACGGCCGGCTGATGAAATCTGTAACTCCCAGGGAATAAGCCCTCTCTACATGGGTGGAGCTGCTTTCCGCGGAAATCATAATCACCGGAATCTCTTCGATCCAATGCTTCTCGTTCATCATTTTCAGCACGCCAAAGCCGTCCAGCCTTGGCATCACCATATCCAGCAGAACCAGAGAAATCTGAGGGCCATATTTCTGCATGGCAGCCACAGCCTCTACCCCGTCTTCCGCCTCGATCATCTCATATTCATCTCCGAGCATATCCGCTAAAATCGAGCGGTTCATCTCAGAATCATCTACAACCAGAATGGTCTGTCTGCGTCCCTGACTCATAAAATACCTTCCTTTACTTCTTTAACTCTTATACTTCTTTTACTCCCAACTGCTAATATGTTTTGGTTTTCACCTGATTCCCGTTCCGCTCTTTGGTCGTACAGATCCGTTTTCTTCCATCCTCTGTCTCATAGATATATTCCACTTCCCTGCCTTCTGTATCCTTGGCCTGAATCAGACATCCTTCCTCATAATAATAAGAGACCGCTTTTCCATCCGGATGCAGAATAGCCTTCAAATTTCCCAGAGAATCATACTGATAACTCAACGTCTTTTCAGTCCTTTTATCTGTGAGAGACAAAAGCTTTTTCCCATCTTCTCCGTAAGTAAAGCTCACAAGAACTCCCCTTTCGTCTGACAGACTGACGAGCCGTCCTCCTCCGTCATATTGATAACTGATTTCTGCTCCATCCGCCTCTTTCTTCTGAAGAAGAAGCCCGTCCGGGCCAAAAATTCTCTCGCTTCCATCTTCTCGGGAAAGGACCCTCTGTCCGCCTTCTTCTGTCAAAGTAAGTCCCGGACTGCCCACAGCCTGCTTTTTGCTTTCCTCTGTTTCATCTGAAGGAAAAAAATGCTCTGTACCATTTTCATCCCTATAAACATACGGAAGTCCAGAAAGTCCTGTGGCCTCCAGTTTTTCTGCCACATTCAGACTCCAGCTGTTTCCAAAGACAGAGTCCCCCCTGCCTTTTCCAGAAACATATCTGTGGCTTACGCCCTCTGAAAAGCGGCCATCCTCCCCTGACAGATCTTCGTGGACAAATATCATATTCTCTCCAGAATCACTGACATATCCAGTCCCGGCCTGACCGGCCTCCTGTTTCCGGACATTCTGTGACTCCAAAAGCCCCTTCTCTTTCTGATAATAAAACAACCCTGTCGGATACAGAAGAGACGGATACATCTCACTTCTGGTAGACCGGTTGGAAGCCGTATAGCCGGCTCCTGCCTTCACATTCTCTTCTGACGAGGCTGCCATCAGCCCCCAGTTTTCTCCTTTATACCAGTTCTCTGCCAGAGAAGTAATGTCAAACTGTTTTAACGAGAGGAGTCCTTGCGTCCCGCCTATTTTTGGCCCTTCTGCCGTCTGGCTGTCAACAGCCTCCTCCTCTCTGGCGGGCTGAGAATCCCAGGTCACAGTCTCGTCCCATTCTTCTGATACTTTGTAAACAGCTGCCAAAAAATCTGCGGTCCTCTTGGACACATACTGGGTCTGATAAAGATTCAAAAGCCCTTTTGTCAACCTGTCTCCGTATTCTAGTTCTGGAAGATGGGTGAACTTTAGCAAAATCCGGCTGACCCCGTAGCCAGAGAGATATCCCATTGCCAGAGGGGCCGCCTCCTCTGCTTTCTCCTCCGGCTGTTTTTCCCGTACAAAAGCCGTCTGGATAGCGCTCCGTCCTGTCGGTTCCACTGTCCGCTCAATGGCCACCGGATAGGTCCGCTGCTTTTTCAAAAGCCACTCTCTGTCTGGCTCCACTGTCAGAATGGTCGCTTCTTTGCTCTCTTCCTCTAAGCGAAAACGGACTGCCCGGCTGCTTTCTCCTGCCCAGTCATACATGTAAGGAGCCGTAAACCGCCAGACCACTGTTCCTGCCCGCGTAAGTACTGCGCTGCCGTCCGCTTCCAGGCTCATCTTAAGCCCCGGATGGCTGATGAGAAAGCGTATCGGTGTCTCTGCCGCTTCCCTTGACTGAAAAACAATACTCTCCTTCAGTTCTGCCGAATCAAACACATACCGGATATCCACAGATTCCAGAACATCGGCATAAGTGCCGCCGGAGGTAAGCCCTGTCTGTTTCATCAAATCTGCATTGTAAGCCCGAATGCTCTTTCCTTCCCTCTCTCCGGAAAGTTCCAGATACCGTTCCTCCCCGGATGCCGCCTTTGCTTCTATCCCTTTTTCCGGCTTAAAACTGCTTTTTTCCTCCCCTGTCTCTGCTTCCAGAAATCCCCAGGAAAAGCCACTGCCCTCCGACTCCATTGCCACCAAACTTTCTGCGGCGGCATCTTTGGAAAATTTCACCTCCACATCTGAAGCCCGATTCTCATAAATATCTTCTTCCTCATTCCATACAAGGGTATTGTCAATTTCCTCCCAGACACCATTTTTTTTGTAGTGTACCGGAATTTCATAAACCGCCGCCGCAAAGCTGCCGTCATCCATCAAAAAATGCTTGGTAAACTGGTCTCGCTTCCAGGTATCTTCCCCTATGGCCAGACTTTCCTCCTGCTGCTCCTCTTCTGTTCCTGTACTGCTTACAAGCAGCATAGGAAGCAATTTGTCCGCCGCAAAAAAGTCGAACCCATAGATCCCTGTCACCAGCTCCGTCTGCACACTTTTTAAGAATACTTTTCTTTCCTGAGAGGAGGGATCCTCGTAGACCTCTGTCACATCCAGCATACAGACATCTGCTTTGTCATCTGTCTCGTATTTCACTGAATCCATCAGTATGTCTTTTGCCTCTTCCGTCTCACCCTTTTTGTAGACTCCAAGTTCCAGACTGCCCTGTACTTCCCCCGCGTCTTCTGCCCGTCCAAGCACAAGGCTTACCCGTTCCAGGTTTTTCCCCTCTGACAAAGCAGGTAAGTCTGGCAGAGTGATCTCTGTCTGCACCGTCTCCCTGGTGTTTCCGACTGCTACTGGAACGCCGTTGTCGTAACCTTCTGTACTCTGGATTTCGGCGGCGATTCCCTCCTCCATCCCCGTCTTGGTAACACGCATCCGTATGGTGATCGGCCCGGTCCTTGACAGTCCTTTCATCCACTCTTCATCCGGTTTCACCAGAATCTGAGTCGCTCCGTCTTCCCGGGATGAAAGCAGATAGGATGCCTTCCCTTCTGCCCGCTTTTCATCATAGACAACCGGCGCCTCCAAAACAGCCACTTCTTCTCCTCCGGCAGAGAAATGGAGGGAGCCGTCCCCTGCCTCTTTCATGGTGAGTCCGTCAAAAACAGCAGAGAGTGTCAATCCCTCCTTTGCACGGCTGACTTTTTGAAATACAACGGAGATTTCTGCATTTCCCGGCCACTGTTCCACCCCTATGTCAATACCTGTCAGGGCGCCTTCACACAAGCCGTAGCTCCGGATATATTCGGCCGCCACACTGCCTTGCGCTGACCCATTCTGCCCTGCCGGCTCTCCCTTGTAAAGTCCGGCCTGTACCTTGAATTCCGGGACCTTCGTTCTGCCCCTTCCCGTCGCAGGAAGGCAAAGAGCCATGGTTTTTCCGTTCCCTGCAAAATCAAAAGTCATGAATTCACCGCCGTCGAAAAAACGCCGGACCCTGGTGTCCATGCTCCCGTCTCTCACCTGGTACTCTTTCGCATCCTCTTCCCCGGAAACCAGCTCCAGCCTGTAATCATAAGGGGTCAACCCGCCTTCTTCGTTCTGATAAAAAATCGGATAAGGATAAAGAGCTGTCACTTCGCCGCCGCTCCCCGACACAAAGGTCCTGCTGGCAATCTCCCGCCGATCTGTAAGTTCCGTCCAGCCCCCACTGTGGTCTTCCTCTTCCCCGGAAGTATCTTCCGGGACGGCAAAAGCGGAAAAAGAGACTGCCGTCAGACAGAGAATTGCTGTCAGGGCAGCAGCCAGAATCCTTTTCCGCCAATTTGTCTGTTTATTCTGAAACATCCATGTTCATCCTCTCGTAATATATTTCTGTTTGATGGATACCAAGATCAAAATCATTATATCATGAAAAAATAGAAAATGGAATAGGCAGGTGAGTCATTCATAACTCCTCTTCCATCTGTTTCATCAAAAGACAAATCTTGCTGTGGGGACAGGCCCCATAGGCACAGTCTGCACTGGAAAGAATGCGTTTTCCATCCTTTTCCTCAAATTCACAGAACACCGTACGGGTCTCATTGAGCGCTTTGCAGAACCCGCTGTAAGTTTCCTCAATCATCGGTTCTTCCATGTTTCTTTACTCCTCTCCTACATAGCTCTTGTCAACAGTAATCACACATTCTGTCCGGCTGTCATAATCCTTAAGCCGGCTTTTTAGTTCCTCTGTGATCTCTCCGATCCTCCCCTCATCCATCTCATAGGGGACCAGAATATCAAAAAACAGCCGGACCTGTTTTCGTCCATCCACCACTCTGAAGTCGTGAAGTGTGATCCTTCCATCCAATTCATCTAAAATTTCCAGGACCTCCTGCCTTCTGGCGCTGCAGACCGGGTCTTCGTACTCCACCGGATCCATATGGATCACCAGCAGAACTCCAAGCTGCTCCTTTGCCTCCCTCTCAATCCGGTCAATAATCTCGTGTATCTCCTCCATGCTCCCGTGGGCATCCACTTCTGCATGAATGGAAGCCATATTGGTGGAAGGGCCGTAGCTGTGCACCAGGAGATCATGGGTTCCAAGAATTCCCCGATAGCCCTCTACAAATTCTTTAATTCTCCGATAAAGAGTCGGGTCAATCGCCTCCCCGATGAGGGGCTTCAGAGTGTCTTTTGCAATCCCAATCCCCGCCAAAATAACCGCCACAGACACCCCCATGCCGATGAAACCGTCAATGTTTATGCCAAAAGCTCCATAGAGAGCCACGGACACCACTGTCGCCGAGGTGACCAGCACATCCCCCAGAGAATCGGCAGCCGTCGCCTCCATGACTTTGGATCCGATCCGTCTCCCCAGTTTTTTATTGAACAGGGCCAGCCAAAGCTTCACACCGATGGACAATGTAAGAATCACCAGGGAGGCCATATGAAAGCCCAGTTCCTCCGGATTTTGGATTTTCCCAAAGGAAGTTTTCATAAAGGTCCAGCCCACCTCAATGACCAGAAAGGACACAATAAAAGCCGCCACATATTCCATCCGCCCATGTCCAAATGGATGATCCTTATCTGCCGGCCTCTCTGCCATCTTCACACCGATGAAGCTGATGATGGAAGAGGCTGCGTCAGAAAGATTGTTGACTGCATCAGAAATGACGGAAATACTGTTTAAAAAAAGTCCCAGGAACAATTTCATCAAAAATAAAAACAGGTTACAGCAGATTCCCACTCCGCTGGCCAGAATCCCGTAAGCGGTCCGTACCTTGGCCCTCTTCGTCTGATTATAATCTTCTACAAACCTCCGGACTAGAAATTCTGTCACTTTTCTGCCTCCTAATATTTTACTTCTATTAAGATAAGACCTTTGGCCGGCGCCATCCGTCCGGCCCTGTTCCTCTCTCCGGATTCAAGGATCTCCTCCATCTGTTCTGGTTCACGAAACCCCAGACCGCACTCCACCAGCGTCCCTGTAAGAATCCGCACCATGTTCTGGAGGAAACCGTTTCCCTCAAAGGTCAGGTCAATCTCCTTCCCGTCTGGACTTTGTTCCACGTCAATACGGCGGATACACCGTACAGTGGATTTTTTCATGCGGTGGTTTTTGCAAAACGCCTTAAAGTCATGCTGTCCGATGAAATACCCTGCCGCCTCCCTTATTCTATCAATATCCGGTATTTCCGAAAGCTGCCACACATATTTCCGTTCAAAGACCGGTTTTCCCTTTCCCACATAAAGCCGATAGCGGTACACCTTCCCTGCCGCGCTCAAACGACTGTGGAACCGTTCTGAGGCAATCCGAAGGTCCAACACTGCGATGTCGTCAGGCAGATATTCGTTCATGGCTCTAAAAAGCTCTTCCTCTGAAAGCTCTGTATCCATCCGGAAATTGGCCGTCTGCCCCAGGGCATGGACCCCCGCGTCGGTGCGGCCCGAACCATGGACCGAAATTTCAATACCGGCCATCCTGGAAAGTAAGACCTCCAGCTTTCCCTGAATGGTATTTTCCGTATTTTTCTGTTTCTGCCAGCCATCATAACGAGTACCGTCATAGCTTATGGTGATCCTGTAATTTTTAAGCATGCCATCCTCCGCTGCGCATAGTTTTTTCAGTATACCATAAAACCCGGCATTTGATAACTCTTTCTTTCAAAAAATACAGAGGGCTCTCCTGTACAGCGAAAAGGCCCCGCGCTTTCACGGGGCCTCTCCTCTATAAAGAGATGTTGCATGGCTGGCAAAGATTGGTCCGTATCTTATTTCTTGCTGAGATACTTTCTGATATCCAGGGCCACAGCCACGATGATGACAAGGCCCTGCACCACGTAAGTGTAGTCCGAAGGCACGCCAAGGAACTGCAGGCAGACCTTCAAAAGCTCAAACACCAGCACACCGACAAAGATGCCGGAGATGCGGCCGATACCGCCGTTGGTGGAAACGCCGCCGATGGTACATGCGGCGATGGCCTCCAATTCATAGCCCTGTCCAGTATTGACAGTCGCACCGCCAGTCTTGGCAGCGATCAGGAAGCCTGCGCAGGCGTAAAGGATAGCCGCCAGCGCATAGATCAGGATCTTGGTCTTGGTCACATTGACGCCGGAAACCTCCGCTGCCACTTCATTGCCGCCGATGGCGTACATGTATTTGCCATGTCTCGTCTTGTTGTAAAGGAACCACATAAGAAAGCCCACAGCCAGGGCAATGATTACCAGATAGGGAAGCCATCCGGCCAGGATCTTGCCTTTTGCGATGTTGGTATAATCCTCGCGGAAGCCGCCGAGAGGGGTCGCCTTGGTGTAGATCAGACAGATGCCGTATACCAACTGCTGCATACCCAGGGTTGCGATAAAAGGCGGAACCTTTAAGATTGCGATCACAAGTCCGTTGATCAGGCCGAACACTGCCGTGATAGCCACAACAATCAGCAACACCAGCAGCATGTTCATTTTCCCCAGATTGGGATAAAATTTGCTGGCCGCGTCCGTGGTCTGTAAAAGGATACCGGAAAGGCAGGCAGAAAGGCCCACCAGGCGGCCTGCGGAAAGGTCTGTGCCTTTCGTAATCAGACAGCCGCTGACGCCGAGAGCGATGAACATACGGACCG
Source organism: Lachnospiraceae bacterium (assembly GCA_022792835.1). Taxonomy (GTDB): domain Bacteria; phylum Bacillota; class Clostridia; order Lachnospirales; family Lachnospiraceae; genus Lientehia. The sequence goes on from JAAWBT010000073.1 coordinate 11,420, forward strand.
CCACATTGGAAGCGGTGTTGGTAATGTTGCTCTTTCCGAAGAAATTGTCCTTAAGGACTGCTACAATGATAACCAGAACTACCAGCAAAATAATAATGCTGTTATTCCGCAGAAAATTCGTAATATCTTTTCCTGATTTCTTATTCATCTGCTTCTCCTCCTCTAATTGAACTGGGTCGCCAGGCTCATGATATTCTCCTGGGTGGCATCCTCTTTTGCCAGCTCGCCGGTCACACGGCCGTTACACATGACGACAATCCGGTCAGACATGCCGATAAGCTCTGCCATCTCGGAAGAGATCATGATGATGCTCTTACCCTGGGCAGCCAATTCTGCCATGATCGTATAAATCTCATATTTAGCGCCTACGTCGATTCCTCTGGTCGGTTCATCCAAAATCAGCACATCCGGATCATTGGCCAGCCATCTGGAGATAATAACCTTCTGCTGGTTGCCGCCGGAAAGAGACTGGATCTGAGTCTTATTGTTGGGAGTCTTGATGCTCAGTTTGGCCACGTTTTCATCGACCAACTCCTCAACCTTCTTGTTATTGATCATAACGCCAAAGCTTAAATATTTATTGAGAGAGGATATGGCGACGTTGTCGGAAATCGAAAGTACACCGAAAATACCGGATCCTCTCCGATCCTCTGTGAGAAGGGCGATGCCGTTGTCAATGGCATCCTTGGGCCGTTTGATTTTTAATTTCTGCCCTTTATACTCCACTTCTCCGTTTACGGTTGCACGGACGCCAAAGATGGCCTCCACAAGCTCCGTCCTCTGGGCACCCACCAGTCCGCCGATGCCAAGGATCTCTCCTTTTCTTAACTCAAAACCACAGTCCTTAAAGGATTTGTCGTGGATACTGGTAAATCCGGAAACTTTGAGAACCACCTCGCCCGGTTCATTTGTCTTGGGCGGATAGAGATTGGTCAGCTCCCTTCCTACCATCTTGGTAATGATCATATCGGTGGTCAGCTCTTTGGCCTCCCAGGTACCGATATACTGTCCGTCTCTCATGATCGAGACGTCGTCGGAGATCCGAAGGATCTCGTCCATTTTGTGAGAAATATAGATAATGGATACCCCTTTATCCCGCAGATCGTCAATGATGCGGAACAACGCCTCCACCTCATTGGAAGTAAGAGACGAGGTGGGCTCATCCAGAATAACCACCTTTGCGTTCATGGAAACAGCTTTTGCGATCTCCACAGACTGCATCTGTGACACAGAGAGCGAACCAAGCTTTGCCTTGGGATCGTACTCCATACGGACCTCTTTTAAAAGCTGTTCCGATTCTTCATACATTCTTTTATGATCCACCACCGGGATAAAGCCTAAAAGCTTCTTAAGCGGATAGCGGCCGCAGAAAATATTTTCCCCGATACTCCGCTCCGGGATAGGCTGTAGTTCCTGGTGTACCATGGCGATGCCTTTATGCAGGGCATCGTCCGCATTGGCAATCTGAACCTTTTCCCCGTCCAGATACACCTCACCCTCATCCATTTTATAGATTCCGAAGAGACATTTCATCAGCGTGGATTTTCCTGCGCCGTTCTCCCCCATAAGAGAGTGAACCGTACCCGGACGCACCTTTAAGGATACCTGGTCCAGAGCCTTGACGCCGGGAAAGCTTTTGCTGATGCCTTTCATCTCCAGTCTGTACTCAGCCATACTCAAACCTCCTCTTTCAAGAATCGGGTGCGCCCACAGGCGCACCCGACCTTTCCTTATTGATTCCCTGAAACAATCCGGAGAAGGATTATTCAGTAACCTTTACATAGTCAACAGTATACTTGGTATCAACCTTCTCGCCGTTTGCCATCTTGATAGCAACGTCTGCTGCTGTGTGGGACTGTCCCATATGGTCGTTAAGGACCGTACCAGTCATTCTGCCGTCTGCGATCGCTGCGGTCGCCTCATCCAGAGCGTCAACGCCTACCAGATAAATGTCTTCATTCATCTTGCGGTCTTCAGCCTCGATAGCTTCGATGGCGCCCAGAGCCATCGCGTCGTTGTTTGCGAACACGACTTCGATCTGATCGCCGAACTGTGCCAGAGCATTGGCGGTCAGTTCCTGGCCTTTCGCCTGGTCCCAGTCACCACGCTGTGCAAACAGCTCTTCCACTTCCATGCCTGCGTCGGTAAGAGCCTTCACGGAGAACTCTGTTCTGTACTGAGCGTCTACGTTCTCAGGATCACCGATGAGCATGATATAGGATACTTTGCCGTCGCCGTTGATGTCGCCCTTGTTGGGGGTATCCAGGATGATCTCGCCCTGGAAGGTTCCGGACTGTCTTGCATCAGCGCCTACATAAGTAGCTGCCACGCCTTCGCTCTCCCATCTCTCAAGCTCCGTGGCATCGGGCTCACGGTTGATGAACACTGCAGGGATTCCAGCGTCTGCACAGGTCTTTGCCACGGTCTCAGTAGCGGAAGCCTGTACCAGATTCAGGATCAGCACGTCCACGCCCTGGGAAATGAAGTTGTCGATCTGGTTGGTCTGCTCAGCCTGATCACCCTTGCCGTCCACAACCGTCACTTCTGCGCCGTAGGTCTCTTCCAGATATTTCTGAAGTTCCTGACGATACAGTGTCATAAAGTTATCGTCAAACTTGTAGATGCAGACACCGATCTTTAATCCCTCGCCGTTTGCTGCGGGAGCTGCCTCAGTAGCTTTCTCCGCTGTTTCCTTTGCTGCTTCCGTAGCTGCCTGAGTCTCTTTTGCCGCCTCAGTCGCCTTCGGAGTTTCCTTGGGAGCTTCCGTCTCCTTCTTGTCTCCGCCGCCGCAGGCCGCCAGAGAAAGAACCATCATGGATGCAAGCACCACTGCCAATACTTTCTTCATGTTTCTCCTCCTGTTAGATATTTTTTGTTTCTTACGACAATAGCATATAAAAACGACAGCAGAATTTCTATACAAAATTCTACTGTCAGTCTTTGAATTTATTCGATTTTTATGCAATTCCTCTAATTCTCTTCTTTTCCTTCTTCTTCCAGCCTCCGAATCTCCCCGTCACTGTTGATGCTGTACATGGGGATCCGGATTGATTTATCCTCCCGGATATCAAGACCGTCCAGGCTTATTCCTGCTGCCATCCGCTTTGCCAGATCCAAAATCACCCGGGCATAATCCTCCTGTCCGGTCACAATGGTCCCGATCATCTTCCCTGATTCCACTGCCTCAAGCCCCTTTGGCGTCCCGTCAATCCCCACAATGTTGGAAAAACTGATGTACCAGTCCTCAATGGCATCGATGGCGCCTAAAGCCATATCATCATTGTTGCTGATGATCAGCTCAATATCGCTTCCGTATTCCTTAAGCCACTGGGCAGTCAGCGCCTCAGCCTGGCTTCGTACCCAGTTGGCGATCCCCCCGTCCAGCCGCTCTAAGGAAAGTCCCGCATTCACCAGGGTCTGGATGGAATATTCTGTGCGGATCAGGGAATCCTGATGTCGGATTTCTCCTTCCAGCAGTACATACTGGATCACGCCATCCTGGTTTTTGTCCAGCCGCTCCGGATATTTCTTATAATAGTCCACCACCAAAAGCCCCTCCAGAACAGCGCTTTCCCTGGCGTCCGCCCCCACATAATAAAGTTTGTCCCACTGCTGCAGATCCTCAGGCACCGGCTCTCTGTTAAAAAACACCACCGGCACATCAGCCGCCTTCGCCTTCTCAATGACAATGGCTGCCTCCGTCCTGTCCACCAGATTCACGCAGAGCACATCATAATCCAGGGACAGATACTTGTCGATTTGTTCATTCTGGATACTCTGATTTTCTTCCGCATAGGAAAAATCCAGCCGGAATCTTCCTTCCATCTCGCGCTCATATTCCTTGCCCTGCCGTTTTATCTCATCCACAATCCCGCCCACAAAAGTATCGTCTTCTTTGTAGACAAGAACCCCTATCTTAAGGATCTCCGATTTTTCCAGGCTTTTATAATACCGGTCCACAAAAACCGCCGTGACCGCGGCCGCCGCCAGGACGATGGCTGCCCCAAAGACTATATAGCATTTTTTCCGTTTCACTGCCAACCCTCTCCTTTTTATGAGGCCGGAAACAAAAGCCTCTGGTACGCTTTCTGATAAATCCGATCTCTTTTAATCTCATAGAAATCAAGAACCACATCCCCGCCTTCTTCTTTCCGGATTTCCTCCACTGCCGCCTGAACCCCCAAATACCCCTCATCATAGCTGCTCACCAGCATGAGAAGCTCCAGCTCTCCGTCATCCAGATATCTGAGAAGCTGGTCGGAAGAGCCAAAGCCATAAACCTTTTTTCCATAACGCCAGGACATTCCATCCGCGCAAAGCTCTCCGGTCAGAGAGTCATCCAGGGCGGCGACTGCCTCCGTCCCCCGCCAAAAATAAGTTTCTGGCTGCTCTTTCGTGACCGTATAGACAGTCCCATTCTCCTCAAAGGCCCTCCTCAGCCCTTTCAGCCTTTCTCCGATGAAGCTTTGGCTTCCGTCTCCTGTGTAGACCACACATTTTTCCACCCCGTCTTTCTTCATGGCGAGTCCCATACGGTATCCCATGGTCTCCTGGTCGGCACAGATCCTCCGGCTCACTTTGTCGCTCATAATCGTCCCTTCCATTAAAATCAACGGCATATTGACAGAACTTTTTTCCAGGGCCGCTGCCAGATCCTCCTTTCCCGCCGGAGACAGGATGATGGCCTGAGCCCCGTTTGATGCCTCCCGTTCAATCAGTTCCACCTGCTGGCCCACATCATTGCGGTCATAGAGAGTGACAAAATTCACCTCCACATTGTACTCTGCAGCCGCCTGATCCATACCCAGTTTAAATTTTTCCCATTGAGTATCATCCTCGTCATGGACAATTACAGAAATGCGCAGAGCCGCCTCTCCCCTCCCTGAAAATCCCACAGCAAACGTGATCACCAGAGAAACCGCCAGGGCCGCTGCCAAAAGGGTGATCAGCCACCGCTCTATTTTTCCCATCGGATCCCCTCCTCCCCATAGGACACCGCCGGGATGTGGATTCTAACTGTTGTCCCCTCGTCCGGCTCACTCTCAATCTCAAGGCCGTAAGCTTCCCCAAAATACAGCCGGATCCGCTCATTGACATTGCTAAAACCGATTCCGGAGCCTTTCGTCTTTGGCAGAATCTCTCCTTTCAAAAGGGCCTCTTTCGTCTCCTCTGTCATTCCCAGCCCATTATCGCTGACACTGATATAGACTCCCTCCCCTTCTTTCCAGGCCCGCACATCAATGCGTCCCTCCTCATCCATAAACTCAATCCCATGATAAAGGGCATTTTCCGCCAAAGGCTGCACCACCAGTTTGACGGTGGACATACTGGTGACTTCCTCCTCTGCCTCAATGGAAAACTCAAATTTATTTTTGAAACGCATCTGCTGGATGGTCAGATAATTGCGCACATGTTCCAGCTCATCTCGAACCGGTATGATCGTCCTGCCTTTGCTGAGGCTGATCCGAAACAGCCTGGCCAATGAAGTCACCACACGGACTGCCTCTCTGTCCTGTTCGTTCTCAATCATCCAGACAATAATGTCCAGGGTGTTATACAGGAAATGGGGATTAATCTGGGACTGAAGGGCATCTAACTCGCTCTTCCGCCTGGATTCATGCTCTGCCACTGTGGCCTCCATGAGCCGTTTCATTTCATCTACCATGTCCTGGATAGCCCGTCCCAGATGCATGACCTCATAGGAACCACCCGCATAGATGACTGCCTCCAGATTTCCCTCTTCCATCTGATGGACACTCTTTTCCAGTCTCCGGATCGGGTCTGTCAGCATGGAAGAGATCCTGGAATTTACCACCACCAACACCAAAAGCAGCGCCAGAATGATACAGGCAATGAACATCCGGTTCTGAAAGGTGTCAAAAGAAAAGCCTCTGGCCGGCATGACTCCGATCAGTTTCCATCCGGTATAGCCTACCGTCTTCACTGTCAGAACCCGCTCTTCCCCCTCAAAGACTTCTTTGTGGTTTCCGTCAGAAAGGCCCGCTGCCTGAATGTTGTTTTCTGCCTCCAACCCTGAAAAAATAAGCTGCTGTCTGGGATGATAAATGAGGTTTCCCTCCCGGTCCGTCAGATAAATATAGCCTCCGCTGCCCAGAGTCGCCTTTCTCATGATCTGCTCCAGACCGCTGTATTTTAAATTGACCAGAAGAACGCCCTGCTGGGTGCTTTTGTCTCTGGTGATTTCCACCGAACTGCTCAAAGGAATCACCCATTTGAATGGACTCACAGTGTCCAAAAACACATTCTGAATCGTAGGGCTGAAAAAGTGGAGATCTTCTGTCTTCTGGATGGATTTCACAAACCACTCCTGCCCCATGATGTTGACATTTTTTTTCGGGGTGGCCGGAGGGGCTGTGGCCAGGACTGTCCCTGTCATGGAAAAAACGGTCATGTTTTCTACACTGCTCTGATTGGCCTCATAGAGCAGCTGCAGCTTTTCTGTGACCCCTCCGTCGTCCACATCGTTGTTTTTGATCACATGATAGTAGAGTGCATCCGACAGTTTCATTTTTTCCCGCAGATAAGTCTCCATAGCCTGATTGACCTGGGAAATCAGAATCTGGTTTTCCGCTAAAATACTCTCCTCCAGCTGGCCGGAAAAACGCCGGTAGAAAAAAAAGGCGGTCATCATCACTGCCAGAGCCGCGCTGACAGTAAAGGTCAGAAAAACGCTGTAGCGAATGCTGCTTCTCCCATGAAGTCCCCGAAACTGGTTCAAAAGACGGTTGTTCTTTTTTCCCTCCATAGGCTTACCTGTTCCGAAATCTGGTCGGAGAAACACCGAACCGCTTTTTAAACACATAGCTGAAATAGTTTGCTTCCGGGTATCCTACTTTGGAAGCGATCAGATAGGTTTTATCCTCCGTGGTCTGCAAAAGAGCTGCTGCCTTTTGAAGCCGCACCTCCGTCAGATAATTCACATAACTGCTTCCGGTCTCCTGTTTGAAAATGGTCGAAAAATAAGAAGGGCTCAAGTGAATCTGGCGGCAGAGCTTGTCCACGGAAAGCTCCGGGTCCGCATAATGTTTCTCAATGTATTCCCTGGCCACGTCCACAATATTCCTGGTTGTGGCCGTCCGTTTTTCCTCGATGCTCCGGCTTAAATTCATTGCAGTGTCAAAAAGCCAGCCGGAGAGTTCCTCTGTGGTCTGAAACGCTGTGATAAGCTCCAGGTAGTTCCCGCCTCGTCCCACTGCCTGCTCCATGGAAAGGCCATATTTTTCCACAATCTGAGCCACTGTATTCAAAAGACCGATCATATAAAGCTGGTCATTCCTGGCCAGGGCATCTCCGTTCTCGGCCTTTTCCAGAATGATCTCCACAGCCTCCTTAACCGGCTCCTCTTTCCCTCCGCCAAAGGTCACCGCTTTTGTGAGAAGAGCCGCCTCCTCAGCGCCAAAGCACACCGGCACAGACACAGACTCATCCACATCCTGATAGCAGATCACCCGGCCGCTCCCCAGGATTGCCCGGTATTCCAGGGCTGAGACCGCCTCCCTGTAGGACTCCGGTATGTTCTGATAGCCTTTCCCGCTTCCGCCTACTCCTACTGTCAGGCTGACTTCAAAGACTCTCTGGCATTTCCTGCACACACTTTCCAGAATATCCAAAAGGCCCTCTGCCGCCTGTCCTTCCTCCATGGAAATAATCAGAATCAGATAGGCTTTATAGGACCAAATCACCGGTACAAAATCCGGCAAAAGCTGTTCTTCTAAAAATTTCCTGACAGAAATCCGCAGCATCTCCTGATCCTTTGCCGTCTGCTTCCCCTCTGGCGCCCGCCCTACCCTGGCCGCTGCCGCCAGATGGACAGGCTTCTCTCTTCCCGGGATCTCCAGCTCGTCCATGCGCCGCTCTGCGTGCTCCCTGTCAAAAAAGCCACGGACAAAATCTGTCAGGAACCGCTCTCTGATCACAGGAAGCATCTCTTCGTAGTCCCTTTTCAGCCGTTCCATGCTCCTGCTCTGGGCAATGTCTGCATCCAGCTCTTCTTTTACCCTGGTAAGCACCCCGCAAAGCTCTTCGGCATTGACTGGCTTTAACACATATTCCATCACATTGAGGCGGATCGCCTCCTTGGCGTATTCGAATTCATCAAAACCGGAAAACAGGATCAGCTTGATGGGAGAATGTTTTTCCTGCAAAATCCTTCCCAGCTCCAGACCGTCCATAAAAGGCATTTTTATGTCCGTAAGAATCACGTCCAGTTCCAGAGTCTCGGCCTTTTCCAGCGCTTCCATGCCATTCTCCGCGTCAGCCACCACCTCAAATCCCAGGCTTTCCCAGTCCATCTTCTTTACAATGGCCTTGCGCACCTCTTCTTCATCATCCACGATCATGATCTTATAAAGCTCCATATCTTTGCCCTCTCTGACACTGGCATCTCTGACTGTTTTTTAGTATTGTACCACAATTTTGACAATTATCACAGTCCAATTGGAAAACTCTGGCAGATTGTCTTTCATAAAGAAGGTAAGCTCTGTGCTTTCCCGCTCATGATCCCCACAATCGTCTCTTCTGTCCCAGTCATGCCGGGATTGGCGACCAGGCCGATGTTCCTCATGGTCTGCTCCGGCGTTTCCCCTCCGATGCCGTGGCAGCTTTCGATCTGCACCCCCGAAAGCCCCAGCGCTGCGGCTGCAAAACCGGTTTTGACAGCGGAAATCACTTTCATCACACAGCCATGATTCCCGCCCTGGCAGATCATGCCCACGATGGAGTTTGTCATATTGTACAGGGTGCGGGTCACCGCCGCAAGATCTCCTCCCCGGAGCATGGTAAGACCGCAGGCCATCCCAGCGCCCGCCGCCACGCCGCAGCCGCACAGTGCGGACAAAATTCCGGAATACTGTTTGATGTACATGGTGATCAGATAACTGAGAGCCGTCGCCCGAAGGAGCATAAGGTCTGAATATCCCTCCGATTGAGCGGCCGCATACAAGGGCATCGTGCTGATGATCCCGTGATTCCCGCTGCCTGTGATGCTCATGGCCGGATAGTTGAGCCCCAAAACCCTCGCCTTAGCGGCAGCCGCGGCAAGAGCCAGGGATGACTTTTCTGCATCTGCTGAAATCTTCAGGCCGCCGTTTCCTTTAAGGAGCTCTCTCGCAAACACACACCGGTCGGAGGCCAGACCGGCCTCTGCCAGATTCAGGTTGACCGTATATGCTTCCTGAATGAAGCCGATTTCCGCCTCCAAAGCCTGAGAAGCAAAGGTAAACATCTGTGCCAGAGTCATCTGTCCCATGAAAGCGCTCTCTTTTGTATGTGTCTCCTCTTCCTTTTCCCTCTCGTCAAGGAGAACCTTGTGATTTTTCCGAAGGTAACAGACATTAGTATGGCTGTGCCGGATCTCTGCCTCACAGACATCATGGGCTGTGGCAATCCGGGCATGAATCAAAATGTCCGAACTGATCTCTCCCATGGAGACAGTCACTTTTCCAAAAGCGATCTGTTCCTCGCAGAATTGGACATCCTGCTCTTTGACGGCGTCCAGTACCAGGAGCCCCTTATCTGGCTGCCCGAACCAGCAGCCAAGGGCAGCGGCGTATTCGTTTCCCACTTTGTGGGTATTGGGAATTCCACAGGTGAAGGCATTTTTGAAAATGCCGGAATTGACCTGGACTGCCACGGTCTCTGGCTGTTCCTCACTGAGCCTTCCCGCTGCCGCACAGGCCAGCGCAATGGCTGCAGGCTCCGTCACCCCCAGCGCCGGTTTCATATCCTGAAGGATTAAATCTGAAAAATCCATGAAATCTGCTCCTTTTCCTTCTTATTTTTTCATTTTTCTTGTTTTTGTATTCCTATGACGTATAATGTCTATGATGTTCATTATATCGTTTTCAAATTCCTTGTCAATTTCCATTTGAGTTTCCGTATTTTCCACTTTGCCAAAGAACGCAGGAAAACACTTAGTATCCGTTACGAGCTTTTATGAGCGGAAGCGTGTTGCGGTGTGAAAAGAACCGATTTTCCTCCGTGATTCTTTCAAAAAACACGAAAACTCAAGATGGAAAAATTTTTGTAACGAAATCCACAGTCTTCCGTCTAACTGCAGAAGACAAGGAGGTGATCACAGGCATCATGGATTATGAGAAATTATATAACACTTACTATATGCAGGTGTATTCTTACGTGATGACCCTCATCAAAGACAGTGATCTGGCTGAAGAGCTCACACAGCAGGTGTTTTTTAAGGCCATATCGACCAAGGCAGATTTTGGCGGCCGTTCCGGCGAGCTGACCTGGCTGTGCTCCATCGCCAAAAATGCATGTTGCGATGAACTGAGAAGGAGACGGCATTTTTCTGGCCTTCCGCCAGGAGACGAGCGTCCGTCAGCGGACCAGGTGGAAAAAACAGTGATGGATGCAGATACCACCTACCGCATCCATGTGATTCTCCATCATTTGGAGGAGCCCTATAAAGAAGTGTTTTCTCTGAGGGTATTTGGAGAACTGCCTTTTGCCAAAATTGCATCTATTTTCGGAAAAACGGAAAGCTGGGCGAGAGTGACCTATCACCGGGCCCGCCTGAAAATCAAAGAAAGGATGGATCATGATCATGAATAAAACTTGTGAAATCATACAAGACCTTCTGCCCTTATATATGGACCATGCCTGCAGCGAGGCCAGTGTAACGATGGTGGAAGCACATCTGGCAGAATGTAAAGAATGCGCAAAAATCCGAGACTCCATGAAATCAAATCCCTATGACGCGGCTCTGCAGTTGGAAAAAGAAGACGTACTGGCCCATCATGCCAAAAGGCAAAAACGAAAAACCCTGGTCGCAGGCGCCGGCAGCGCGGGAGTTCTCTGCATCCCGATCATTGTCTGTCTGATTGTGAACCTGGCAGTGGGCCATGCTCTGGACTGGTTTTTTATCGTCCTCGCCTCCATGATGGTACTCGCCTCTCTGCTTGTGGTCCCTCTGGTGGCTGAAAAGCAACGAGGTCTTTGCACACTGTTTAGTTTTACCGGAAGCCTGCTGCTTTTGCTGTTCATCTGCGCCCTCTATACCAATGGAAACTGGTTTTTTGTGGCCGGAAGCTCTGTGTTATTTGGCCTGTCCGTATTGTTTGCCCCTTATCTTTCCTGCGTCCTCCCTCTTCCGGCCTTCTGGGCAAGAAATAAAGGACTCTTTGTCTTCACTGTGGATACCAGCCTTTTTGCTGTCATGCTGCTTTGTATCGGTTTTCACGTAAACAGCAGGGCTTACTGGAAGCTTATGCCCCCTATTGTCCTTTTTAACGCTGGATTCCTCTGGTGCCTCTTTCTTATATGCAGATATTTAAAAATCAGCAGATGGAGCCGCGCAGGGATCGCCAACCTCCTCACCGGAGTCTATGTGTTCACCGTTGACCGCGTGGTGGCCTGGATTCTGGGCGAAGCCCGTCCCTGGCCCGGATTTTATCCGAATATATGGAATTTCCACACCAGTGACGGGAATATCAAATGGCTGTTTTTGATCGTAAGCATTTTCTTTGGCCTCACCTTCCTTGGAATCGGGATCTGGCGCGAACGGAACGCCCGAAAATAGCTGACAGCCATCCGCCGCTGATCACAAGTAAAACAATCCACATCCAGACCGCCGTCTCATCGCCGGACTTTGGAGACGGGGTGGCAGGAGTCCCGGGCTTCTCCGGTTTCTGCTCCGCTCCGGGGCCCTCCGGTTTCTCTGGCTCTGCCGTAATTTTTTTCCAGGCCACGATGATGGGGGACAGCCCTTTCACCGTGAAGCAGATCCCATCCAAAGTCAGAGATACCCCTGGCGTCTCGATCTGCCCCGGCCGGTAACCGTTCATTTCCTGGGTAAACATATGGGTCACCACGAATTCATAGTCCGTCCGGTTGGTCCCTTCCGGATAGGGAAGCGTGATTATAAGCCCCTCCCCAGGGAAGTTCTCTTTTGTCGCCTTGATCCAGGTCTTGCCCCCGTCCAGGGAAAACTGAAGTTCCACATCGTAAATCTCCATGTTTTCACTGGTATATCCAGCCTGGCTGAGAATGACCCGGCTCATGGCCTCAAAAATCTTCTCCTTTGTGTCAAGCCCAATCTTCTTCAATTCCTCCGGGATGTTCTGGATTCCCTTTTCAATGACCATCCTGGCAGTGGCCTCGCTGGTTCCGTTGTCGATCACAATGCCGTCGGAACAGATGTAACCGCTCTTATTCCCGACTTTGTCCTCTGCCCAGGCATAGATCACGTAAGTGCCGTTCTCCGTCAGGTCAAAGGAGGATGCCGTAAGCTCTGTCCAGGAATCCGGCCCCAGCTCATCCAGCTCCTGTCCGGTGAGCGCCCTCCCTCCCGGATTCCGGTCCACATAACAGAACACCTGCTCCAGTCCGGAAAGGCTGTCCTCTGCCTGGATCTTAATCTGTCCCGGCCCGTAAAGCCCATAATCCAGTTCCGTCAAAAGCACCTGCCATCCAGTCTCCCTGTCATTGATCTGGATTCCCCCGTCCGCACCTGCAAAGGAAGGCCCAGTCCGGTCTACCTTCACGAAAACCGTCTTTCCCTCCGTCAGCCAGCCGGTTTTGTCCTCTTTTAGGTAATAAGTGACATCAGCGCCCTCCGCGCCGGTCTCTTTCTCATAGACAAGCTGTCTGCCAAAGTCCCCTGTCAGGGAATCGCTGATGGCAAAGCCCTCCGGAGCCGTGATCAGGGCACTCCTGGTCCATTCCTCCGGCCCCTGGGCCTTCGCGTCTGTCTCATAAGGAATGATTCTAAATTCACCAATCTTGAGTTCGGTTCGGCCCAGATAGTTGTCTCCCTCTTTCAGATCCGCAAACACCTCGTACGACCCGAATTCTGTCGGAGGAGCCTCTAGGAAACTCTCCGCCCCCGCCTTCCGATAGCGGAATGTAATGGTCCCAAGGCCCTTCACCCCCTCTGCGGGGGATGCCTCGGCCTTCTTTGGCGTCCCGTCACAGACCAAATCGCCTGCCGGCCCTTGATAAGTGATCTGCAAAAGAGACGGCTCCGCCTTGGCGACGGTAAAGTCTGCGGTAGCTTCTGCTCCTGTATAAAAGGCAGTTTCCTCCAGGATGACCCGCACCTGATACACCCCGGCCTCCGTGGGGATCTGGGTGGTCCAGGACGTCTCCGGCTCTGACTTTCCTTTATACTCCAGGGCCACTTTGCCCTCAGAATTGCAGGTATAGGAGGGAACATGGACCGTCTGGTCGTATCTTCCGTAAGTCCATCCGGCCATAAACAGCCCTTCGATGTTTCCCTGTGCCTGCTTCACGGTGATCACAGCCCCTTCACTCTTCCTCACATAGCCGTCGCAGGAAACCTCACAGTAATAGCGGTATTCCCCTTCTGTACTTCCCTCCGGGATCGTGAGCCCCACAGGAACTCGGTAGGCTGCCCCACAGGCCCCCTCAATCCTCTCCGTCCCGGCATTTCCCAAATCCCGGTACCACTGGTAAGTGATTTCTTCTGTCACACCATCGGTTTTCTCTGCCACCACCTCAAGGACAGGGGTATCGGCTTCTGTATAACCATAGGGAACCTCTGCATCCTCGGGCTGCACCGTAAGGCTTACGGGAATCTTCGCCACAGTCACATTTCCTGCAAAGCTTGTGGACTCCAGCTGCTTAGCCTCTGTGACCCAGTTCCCCTTTGTCACGTTCTCTCCGTCTATGGATACCTCCCGGTAGGCGTAAGACTCTGCCGGCAGGCTCCCTACCTGGCCATCCTCTGCCAAAAAACAGATGCTGCTTCCATCTGCGCTTCCCTGGAAGACGCCTCCCGTGAGGAGTGCCGAAGCGCCACTTGACAGGAACATCCCGTTGGTGCTACCCCGAAAGCGACCATCTTTTATGACAATTTTGGCATCTGCATAGGTATAGAGGCCATAGCCGGACTTTCCCGTGCCCGCAAAGCTGCCTCCCTCCACGGTAAAGCTGCCTCCGGATACGCGGACTCCGTAACCGGAATGATCTGCACCCGTTCCTGCCTTCCCGCTGAATGTTCCTCCGGTCACAGTCACGCTGCCGCCCGCCACATCCAGACCGGTACCCACATGATGGTCCAGCGTTCCGTTGCCGCCTTCTGTGATGCCGCCGGCAATCTGAACTTCTCCGCCGTCCACGGCGATTCCATGGGTAGAGCCAATGATATGAGCACTGCCGTCCACGGCGAGGCTTCCGCCCGTCACCCGGATTCCCTCTCCAGAGAGAGCAAGTCTGCTTACCTTTCCTCCTGTGATCTCGGCACTTCCTCCCCTCACGGTCACTCCCCGTACTCTGCCGGCCGCCATTCCCCCTGTCATGACCAGCCGCCCTGTTTCTGTCACCAGGATCGCTTCCTCTTTATCGGTATCCACTTTTGCGGTTCCTCCCAGGACTGCCAGACCGCCGCCCTCAGCCGTGAGCCTTCCTGTGATCATTCCGCTTTCAGCCGTAAAGCTGCCTCCGGCAACTGAAACATTTCCGTATACGTTTCCCTCTTCCATATTCAGACTGCCCCCAGTCACCTGAATGTTTCCGAAGAGCCTGCCTTCCTCTATGGTCAGACTTCCTCCAAGCACCTGAATCAGCGTCCCGTCCGCGGTTCCCACAAGATCCTTTCCTTCCGGAATCCGAAGGGTGATCCGGTTTTCCCCAGGACCATCCATCCTGAGACTTCTGCTTCCTAAAGTTACACTTTTCAAAAGTGTGACCTTGGCTTCCTTCCCTCTGGCTTCCTCCCAGGCTTCCGGAAGGCTTCCATAATATGTTTTTGTTCCGCCTTCTGCCTCCAAAACCGCAGCCGCCTGCGCGCCGCACATGCAGCTTCCACTTCCATCTATACCAATATAGTTGTGAGATTCCGCTTCCCCCACTGGCTGACCGCATACCATACAGATCCGATCGTGGGTGCCGTCCTTATTATCCTCATACCGGAATTCCCCCTTATGTTCACACACTCTCACCGTAACGATGCCTGTCAGGGTTTTTACGGTAGTATCGGAAACTCTCTGATTATCCATAAAAAACGACTTATCCGCCGCCAACAGATCCCCAATCTTACCATTGAGAGCATTCAAGGCATACTGACCGCCGGAAAAGGTTCCTTCATGGAGAATAGCCTGACCGCCGGTTAAGTAAACTCCTATGCCGCTCGTACCGTCGGCCTTCACCGAACTGGCGCCGGAAACCTCCACACTGCCGCCGTTTCCTATGTTTATTCCATGGAGACCTCCTTCAATCGTGCTGTCTTTTAGTGTGGCTCTGGATTTTTCCCCCGAAACTTCCATTCCATTACCAGAGGAGATTATCCCCTTGATTGCGCTTTTGTTGATAACTATATTCCCTCCGTCTGTTGTAAGAGCCCCCTTCCAGTCAGCTGAAATCTGACAGTTATCAACTTCAATTGTGCCTCCCCCATTGCTGTAAATACCGTAAGAAGCATTACTTAGTGTACCTGTAATCTGACTATCTGTAACGACCACTTTTCCTTCTGTATTTGCATACACTCCGCTCTTGGCACCGGACACTGAACTGTTAATCACCGTAATTCTTCCCTTATTTTCTGCGTACACCCCATAGCCGTTCAGACTCACTGTAGCAATATCGGTATTGCCTGTAATTTCAGCATAGCCGTTTTCCCCGCTCACACAGACTCCGCGGGCAACATTCTGGATCGTACCGCCCTGAATGTCCGCGCGGCCGCTTTTGACATATACGCCGCTGCCACCAGTCTGCTGCGCAGAAATTGATCCACTTGTCATGGTGAAACTTCCTCCATCCACACACACTGCGTAGCTGGTATTCAGAGGAGTGGCCACAGTCTGAATCATCCCACCGCAAAGCATCGCCTTGCCAGTTCCAGTCACATAGATGCCATAGCTGTTACAATCTGGATCACTGGCATCTTCGCGATTCCAATAATTATTAATTATTTTTCCGCTTTCCACCACCAAGGTTCCCTGTTTTACGGTGATGACGCCAACGCCCTCCTGGTTGCCGGAAAGAGCCGCCCCTTCCGCCATCCGCAGCGTGATGTGGGCAGCAGGGCTGTCAATTGCCACACACTCACCGCCATCTGCATTCAGGTTCAGATCCCCCTTTAATATGGTGATCACTGCCGTCCTTCCTTCTGCCTCTTTAAAAGCTGCAATGACTCCCAGCCCATATCCGCCATAGTAAAGTGTTTTTCCGTCCACTTCCAGACTGACATAGGAGCTTTCCGTCTGCGTCTCGCTTCCAACCGGCAAGGTGACTTCCCTGGCCGCGCTGCTTTTTGGGAGGCCAACCGAAGCCTTCGAGACTTCTTGGGGTGCCTCTGTCTCTTTTAATGTCCCGTCAGAACCTGCATCCGGCTGTTCTCCGTTTTCTTCCTCCCGGATCTCATCCGCAGTTTCCTCCTGGCTTTCTTCTGTGTTTTCTCCGGCGTTTTCTTCTTCCGACTCCTCCTGTGCTGCCGGATCTTTTTCAGAGATATCCTCTGTACTCTCCTTTCGCCCCTCTTCCCTGGGCAGGGTCGCGGCGGATACCGGGCTGCCGGCCGTAAACGCCAAAGCAAGCAGTGCGGCCGCTAGGAAAAGCCCCAGTCCACGCCTGATTTTTTCTCTCATATCATCCATCCTCCTTCTCATCCTTTTGCCGGCAGTCCACATCTGCCCTTTTGCATGACTTTATTATATTTGCTATATTCAGACATGCAAGATTTCTGGCAGGAACGTCAATTTTCTGGCAGGAATATCCGGATAATTCCGCAAATTCCGGCCAACGAAATTTGAAAAGAGGGATTCTTTTGTGATATAATTTAAGATATTGGATTTTTTTCTGAAAATGAGGTGAACGGATTGAAAATTGCTTTAGTGGATGATGAGCAGGTGTGCCTGGACGAAATGACAACACTCTGCCAGGAGTTCGGCAGAAAACACTGCTGTCAGATAGAGACGATCTCTTTTACCGGCGGAGAAGCCTTTCTGGAAGCCTTTGAGGTGGAGCAGTTTTCTGCTGTCTTTATGGATATTTACATGGATGGAATGGACGGCATTGCCGCCGCGGCAAACATGCGGGCTCTGGACAACCAGTGCATTCTTGTATTTCTGACTTCCAGCACGGATTTTATGCCGGAGGCTTTCTCCTGCCATGCCTTTGAATATATCACCAAGCCCTTCTCCCCGGAGCGGGTCTCCAAGGTCCTGACAGACATTCTGAAGGTATTCCCCCAGGCACAAAAATACCTTGAAGTCGCAAGCGGCCGGAAAACGGTCCGGCTCCTCTTTGACAAGATTGCCTTTGTCATCACGGATGCCCATTACCTGAATATCGGGCTTACAGATGGAACCACCCTTCGCAGCCGTATGACCATGCCGGAATTTATGGAACAGACCGGAAAGGATGAACGTTTCCTTCTGGTCAACAAGGGCATCACTGTGAATGCCGATTATATTCTCGGCTTTGAGAACAACTGCTGCCTGCTGGAAAACGGCACACAGCTCCCGATCCGGGTGCGGGACCGGCTGAAGATTGAACAGGCGGCCCATGATTACCATTTTTGCAAAATCCGCCGCCTGCAGCGGCACGGAAAGGAGAACTGACAATGGACTTTGACAAATGGCTCCCTGTACAGCTGCAGTTTTTCACCCTCATTCCTTCTGCTGCTTCCTGCTATTTCGCCGTCAAAAATCAGATGCGCTATACTTGGTCAAAAACCGCCGCTTTTTGTCTGGCGACGCTGCTTCCCTATTCTTTTTTGGCTGCATGGATTACTGCCGCACTGCAGATCGATGCAAACCTTCTGCTCCTGCCTTCTCTGCTCTTGTTCTTTTTCCTCTACCGGCGTACGATCACCACAGATCTTCCGAGGGCCCTCGCCGTCTACGTGGGGATCTGTGCCGTGCAGTCTTTCCCGGTACAGTTTTCCTATGCCCTGGATGCCTGCCTGCACCCACTGTCGGGGGCAAACGACGTTTCCGCCTATGCGGCGGCCTTCCATCTTGGACTCTCCTGCCTGGTAGCAGCCGCCTTTGCATATCCCGCCTGTCATAAGTTTTCCTGGACAGTCGACCATCTGGACACTCCAAAGATATGGTACTCCACCGTAATCCTGTCCGCCCTTTTTCTTTTTTTTAATATCCTGGCTGTCCCTAATTCCTACAGTACCCTCCATGCAGGACGGATGCTTTACCTGTTCCCGCTGATACAGGGCTGTGCACTGGTTCTTCTTATCAGTATCTACCTGCTTTTCTATCAAAGTGCCATCGTGATGCTGGAACATGCCAGATTGAAAGAGCACTCTCAGCTCCTAGAAATGCAGTCCCATCAGTACCAGACACTGAAGGAGCATATGCGGCAGACAGCCGCACTCCGCCATGACTTCCGCCACTCTGTCCGGCTGCTCTCCTCCCTTGCCGCAAAAGGCGATCTGGACAACATCCAAAAGTATCTTTCTGAATATGAGACCACACTGGCAGAAAACACGCCTGCAGACTACTGCGCCAATGCCGCGTTAAATGCTCTGTTTGGTTATTATCACGAACTCGCTGTTTTTGCAAGAATTGACACAGACTGGCGTACTCCGCTGCCGGAACCTCTCACTGCCTCTGAGCTTGATCTGGCCGCCCTATTCGGAAATCTAATGGAAAACGCAATCGCCGGCTGCCTTACGGTGCCGAAAGAGAAACGGTATTTCTGCCTGACCACCGAAATCCGTCACGAAAACAGTCTCTATATTGTCTCTACCAACAGCTTTGACGGGAAAATCCGGAAAGGAAAGGGCGGTTACCATTCCACCAAACACAGCGGAAGGGGAACCGGCCTCGCCTCCATTGCCGCTATCACAGAGAAATATGGCGGTTCCGCCCAAATTTCCAACAATGATCAGGAATTCTTTGTGGATGTGGTACTGAAGCTATAAATGGCCTCCGATATGCTTGATAATAACTTTTCCTCCCATGACCCCTTTTTTTCCAGGAAAAAAATAAATTCTGTCCTGTTTATCCCTGTCAATATTAAACCTTTTAAACTTTGTATGTAACTCACATATAACAGTCTCTTTCTGCCCTTTTTCCGTGTTAAAACAGGTTTCTTTTAACCCCTGAACTTTCTCACGTCCTGCCTGCGTGGAGCACTCAATTCCCATATCCATACTGAACCGTTTAGCCGCTTCCTGATAGGAATTCTTCTCCGCCGACAGTACTAAATTCCTGCTTAATTCCCTTTTTATATCATTTAATTCAACCTTATCTTTCGTATACAGCCATTCCCACAAACTGGCATCTTCCCGTGTGTTTTCACATATTACATCTTCTATACTATGATCCTGAATATAATCCAACAATTCCAGAAAATCTTCCATATGTTCCTTGGTAAAACTTTGCAGACAAGCCTTAATTCCGTTGTCCCACAGTATGCGTTTCTCCATAATTCCTCACATTCTCGTCTGTTTCTTTCTTACAGGATCTGCCTTCTTCTGAGTTCCCTCAATGTCCGTAAGTCTTCCTCCTCCTGATCCAAAAAGCCCTCCGGCCAGCTTTCTAAATCCATCCGATTATTTAAATTTATTTTTTCTACAATATGCTTCATTTCCTCTCCCCGTTTTTTTATGGAGAAAAAATTAATACTGACGTCTTCCGGTCGAATTCCATTTTTGAGCGCAGCAATACGTATTCCGTTTAACACATGTTCACTATGAGTTTCCACCACGATCTGAATACCTGCGCAAGCCATCATTGCCAGAAAATATCCGATATGCGATTGTCCTTTCGGATGCAGATGGGCCTCCGGATTTTCTACTAAAAAGACGCTTCCCTTTTCTGCAATCAGTCCGGTCAAAATAACAGGAAGCACATAAGATATGCCAAATCCAAAATTATACGGAGACAAAAAATCTGTATCCAAGGCCGGCTGGCGCAGTGTCATTTTACTGACTCTCAAATCCATCACATCATCTGTCCGAATCTCAATTCCAGGTATCATATAATCCATCCAGTATTCTACCTGTTTGTTTAAAGTATTTATTTTTTTATTCTCTTCCAAATTAAAGCATTTTTCGTCTTCTACCCTGCTGTTTCCCCGTATATTCAGCAGGTGTATGGTATTTTCTCCATATACGCCGCAATGATTTATCGTCTTGGAATCAATTGTCTGATAATTTCTCGGGCCGGTTCTTTCCGCATTTAAATAATAAAAGTACTCTGAAAAAATCCCCTCTTTCCCGGACATTTCCAGGACATCATATCTATTTTCCGTTTCCATTTCCATGGGACTTCCATCTATTGATTTCAGTTTGTATTCATAATTGTCAAGTTTTAACGTGATATCCTCTTTATCTTTGGAAGATTTAATGTGCTCCGAATCTCCTAACTGCAGCCCGTACACATCATTTAACTGTATTTTATATTTTTTCACCCGTGTATCCTTAAAGAATTTTGCCCGTTCGAAAATCTGTCGGATTAAAATACAGCTCTGAACCACCGAAGATTTTCCGACCGAATTACTTCCAAGACAAATATTAATCTTCCCCAAGCTGATTTTTGTCTGTTCAGAAAAGCACTTGAAATTATCTATGCACAGTTCTTTATGCATCGCATTGTTCTCCTATAATCTTAGTGACAGTATCATATACGATTTTAATATTCTTCGCATCATTGGTAGCCATTGACAGCGCTCCACGGAAGGCACCTTCTTTCTCAATTGCCTCGTCCATACATCTTTCTATTCCTTTTTTATCCTTTTTCCTGATCTGTTCTTCCGTATATCTGCAAAGGACTCTGGAAACTCCTAAAAATAACGCTTTATTAATATAAATCGCTTTTCGGAACGCTCTGTCCCCAAACAGATAGTAGGCATGGTCCATCGCCAGAAAAAATTTGCTTCTTATCTCTTTCATAAGGTTAATATCCGCCTTATTTAAAAATTCCACCGTTTCATCTAACAATGCATCCATACCGCCTCTATATTCCTTTATGGGCGATCTGCCAGTATCAATCAGGTAAAACGCAATAAATCTTAAAATAAGTTCATCGTCTGCCATTCTGGTAGAACTGATACTTCCTCTGGTGGCTTTTTGGAAATTCTGAGACTTAGAAAGTTCCCTCAACAGATTCCTGGTGACCGCACAGGCCAGGCAATTCCTGATTTCCTGATTATTTAATACTTTTCCCCCTGTATTGATACGTTTGAAAATATCATATTTCACTTTTCCAGGTGTCTGTGGATCAATTACATTGATGAATAACTGCGTCTGCTGGATACGGCGTGTGAACATGCTGTCCAGATTTTCTTCCTTTTTGACCTCTTCATTCTTAAACCATTTCCCATTACACTCTTTGAGATATTCGAGGTTCTTTAACTTAATGAAAATGTTTTTGTATCAACACGAATCAACTTTGGATCATATGGATCAATTTTTTCGGTCTCTCCGTTCTCCTCCTCTTCTGCCTCATCAAAGCCATCCTCTATATTGATTAATAGATTCATCTTATACTCAAATGCAGCATCCAAAAATTTTTGTATGACACTCTCGTTCGATTCCACCAGATTTACAGATTTCCCTGTTACTTGTACGTTTTTTATCTCATCATCTGTTGTAATTTCCAACTGGAATATCTTATCTATATAACTCCAGCGGACACCTGTTTTCTCGTTTATACGTTTTAACTCAAAAGTATGAAAATTATTTTCCGTATCTACAAGACTGATCTGCATCTTTTCTATTTCCCTCTTTTTTTCATCCATAACATACTCACCTTCTTCCGTATATTCCAATACCATATTCAAAGGATACCATCGGTTGACAAGAGCATACACGGTCGGAGAAGGTGGAATTTCTACATGAACTGCGTTACTTTCGCTCCGTGTACCTCTCTGTACGCGTCGTTCCAGTGCCTTGCCCATGGGAAAATTCCCCTCTTTCCGACTCCCTGACTCCACCTGCAGTAATTTGGCTGTTTTTCAAGGCGGACGACAGAGGCGTACTGGATGTACGCGGAGAGAGGACAACGCGGAAAAACCGGCAAATCATGCAGACTGGAGCGTGTGTGTCCTTGTCAATCGACGGTATCTTTCCACCTGAATTTTTAATACAAGGAGAGCGGAGGCAGCCTGTCATACTGTCTCCGCCCTGTGATCACAGGCTTTTCTCTACCGTATCTCTCTCTGCCCAGGGAACAATGCTTTTCCTACGCCTCGTCGATGGCCTTCCCGATGTCATGACGCATATATTTATTGGCAAACTTGACCCACTCTGTGGCCTGGTAGGCATTGGCGCGGGCCGCCTTTAAGTTTTCGCCTTTAGCCGTCACCCCAAGTACCCGGCCGCCGTTTGTGACAATCCCCTCGTCAGTCCGTTTCGTCCCTGCATGGAATACATAATACCCTTCGTATTCTTTCGCTTTCACTGTGTCCAGTCCTTCAATGACAAAGCCCTTTTCATAGGACACGGGATAGCCTTTGGAGGCCAGCACCACACAGACTGCTGCATTGTCCTCAAACTCCAGCGTGATGTCGGAGAGGGTCCCGTCGATGCACGCTTCCATCACATCCACAATGTCATTCGTCATCCGGGGAATGACCACCTGGGCCTCCGGGTCACCGAACCTGGCGTTGTACTCTAACACTCTGGGGCCGTCCTCTGTCAGCATAAGGCCAAAGAAAATAATTCCTTTGAAGGTGCGTCCCTCCGCCCGCATGGCATCCACTGTTGCCTGATAGATGTGCTTCTGACAGAATTCGTCCACCTCTTTTGTGTAGAACGGACTGGGGGAAAAGGTTCCCATCCCTCCGGTGTTTAAGCCCGTGTCGCCGTCTCCTGCCCTCTTATGATCCTGGGCGGAAGTCATGACCCGCACCGTGTTTCCGTCCACAAAAGAAAGCACCGACACCTCTCTGCCCGTCAAAAATTCCTCGACGACCATCTGGTTTCCCGCTGTGCCGAACTTCTTATCCAGCATAATCTCCTGGACTCCCGCCTTCGCTTCCTCCAGGGTATTGCAGATCAAAACGCCTTTCCCAAGAGCCAGTCCGTCCGCTTTTAACACAATAGGGAATTTCACTGTTTCCAGATAGGCAAGGGCGGCAGACGCATCGGTAAAATTCTCATAGGCCGCCGTGGGAATCCCATATTTTTTCATCAGACCCTTGGAGAAGGCTTTTGAGCCCTCCAGAATAGCTGCCGCTTTCCTGGGGCCGAACACCCTGAGCCCCTCCGCTTCAAAAGCGTCCACCACTCCGGCCACCAGGGGATCATCCATGCCGATCACCGTCAGGTCAATGGAATGCTCCTTTGCAAAAGCCGTAAGGGCCGGGAAATCCAGTACGCCGATGGGCACGCACTGGGCATACTCTTCAATTCCCGCATTGCCCGGCGCGCAGTAAATCTTTTCCACCCGGCTGCTCTTTGAAATCTTCCAGGCAAGGGCATGCTCCCTGCCGCCGCTTCCTACAATCAGTACATTCATCGCTTTCTCCCCTATTTTGTCCGAAGGACCCGTCCGTCCTCCACCTGTATTTTCTTGTTTGCAATCAGGTTGATGGCCGCCGGAAGGATCTCCCACTCAGCCTCCTCCATGACCCGAAGCTGAAGGCTCTCTGGCGTATCGTCATCCCGCACTTCTACAGCTTTCTGCAAGATAATGGGGCCAGTATCCGTCCCCTCGTCTACAAAATGAACTGTTGCGCCTGTCACCTTCACTCCTCTCCAAAGTGCATGCTCATGAACCTTAAGCCCGTAATTCCCTGTCCCGCAGAAAGACGGAATCAGAGACGGATGGATATTGATGATCCTGTTTTTATATTTTTTCACCAGTTCCTCTGGGATCACCACCAGAAAGCCGGCCAGCACAATCAAATCCGGCCGGAATGTGTCCAGAGCTTCGATCAGGGCCTTATGGAACAGTTCCCTGGTCTCATAATCCTTCGGAGAAATGCAGACTGCCGGGATGCCATGGTTTTTTGCCCGCGTAAGAGCGTAAGCCCCGGCGTTATTGCTGACCACCACCGAGAGTTCTGCTCCTGTGATGGCTCCGCTTTCTACCTTATCTATGATAGCCTGAAGATTGGTCCCGCCGCCGGATACGCACACGCCAACTCTTAACATAAGGTCACTCCCTTTTCTCCTGCCTCAATCTTTCCGATCACATAAGGCTTCTCGCCAGCTGTCCGGATAGCCTCCATGGCTACATCCACCTGGGCCTTATCTACCGCCAGCACCATGCCGATCCCCATATTGAAGGTATTGTACATCATCTGCTCCTCAATCTCCCCGTCCTTTGCCAGCAGTCCAAAGACAGGAGGAACCGGATAACTGGCCTTCTCGATGACCGCACAGGTGCCCTCCTTCAACATCCGGGGAACATTCTCATAAAAGCCGCCTCCAGTAATATGGCTGCAGGCTTTTATCTCTACTCCGGCCCCCTTTACAGCCTTTAATGCCTTCACATAAATCTTTGTGGGCGTCAGGAGAGTCTCGCCAAGAGTCGCCCCCAGGGATTCACAGTAGGTATTGAGGCTTTCTTCTGACATGGAAAAGACCTTCCGCACCAGAGAATAGCCGTTGGAGTGAATACCGGAGGACGCCATACCGATCAGCACATCCCCTGCCTGGAGATTTTTTCCGTCGATCAGATCCTTCCGGTCCACGATTCCCACCGCAAATCCGGCCAGATCGTATTCCTCCACCGGGTAAAAGCCCGGCATCTCCGCCGTCTCCCCGCCGATCAAGGCCGCTCCTGCCTGTCTGCAGCCTTCTGCCACACCACTCACAATGGTGGCGATTTTCTCCGGCTCATTTTTGCCGCAGGCAATGTAGTCCAGGAAAAATAAAGGCTCGCCGCCTGCACAGGCAATGTCATTCACGCACATGGCCACACAGTCAATCCCAATGGTGTCATGCTTGTCCAGGGCAAAGGCCAGTTTTAATTTTGTACCTACACCGTCCGTGCCGGACACCAGTGTCGGATGCTCCATAGTCTTAAAAGCATCCATGGAAAAGGCTCCGGAAAAACCGCCGATCCCGCCAAGAACCTCCGGACGCATGGTTCCCTGCACATGCTTTTTCATCAGCTCCACAGCCTTATAACCGGCCTCAATGTCAACGCCTGCTTTCTTGTAATCCATGTTTTTCCTCCCCTATGTCCTTTACTTCTGTTTCAGATATTCTTTATATCCCAGCTCATCCAGTTTCTCTGCCTTTGCCACCACCTGCTCCTTCAGGTCCGCTGCGTATTTTTTCAGCCTGGCAAGAAGCGCCTCGTCCGAGACTGCCAGCATCTTTGCCGCCAGGATTCCCGCATTGGCCCCGCCGTTTATGGCAACCGTGGCTACCGGAATACCCGAGGGCATCTGAACGATAGAATACAGAGAATCCCTTCCTCCCAGTGACGTGGTGTGCATGGGCACCCCGATGACCGGAAGAGGAAAGATCGCCGCACACATGCCCGGAAGATGAGCCGCCATGCCCGCTCCCGCAATGATCACTTTGAAGCCCTTCGCTTCCGCAGATTTTGCATATTCAAAAAATACATCCGGCTCTCTGTGGGCAGAAATGATTGTCATCTCATATTCTACTCCAAGATCAGAAAGCACATCAGCCGCTTTGCTCATCACTGCCAGATCAGAATCGCTTCCCATCACAATTCCCACTTTTGCCATAATTATTCTCCTCTCGTTGTTCAGAAATTACGTTACTATCGTATCACAAAGGGGGGCGGCAGACAAGAACGAATGTGGGGAGTTTCTGCATTTTTTGTTTTCAGGAATTCACAGATTCTCATTTAGGGCTTCTGTTCCGGGGAGTATGAATCTTCCATTTTTAATCAGAGTTATCCTGCTGCCGCCCGGACGGACTGCAGCGATCTCTCCCAGCTCGTCGTAAGGGATGGTAATGTCCGTATGGCAGTTGAAATAGGCTGCCGCCGGCTCTTCTTTCCGCCTGATGGAACATTCGTTGTCCCGGGCTGTCACTTCTTTTCCGTCTGGATTATAGACCTTTACCTCTTCGCTGTGGCTGTAACAGGTGTCCCCGATGGCAAAATGGGGCCCCATCTTCTCAATGATCAATATTTTCAGCCGGCTTAAGATACCGTACTTCCTCGCCATGGCATAGGCCGCCGTGTTGGTGCCAATGGCAAACTCACCCAGAGGAAGGGATTTGTGGTGACAGAGCAGATTTTCTGCGATCAGTTTCTGGTTCTCTTCCTCTGATTCATAGTTTTGACAAGAGGCAGAAACGGTCATGCCGTCCAAAAAGGTAAGCTCCAAATCTTTATATTCCACCTCATTTAAATAAATCTGAGACACATGAAGGACGCCCGCCGTCCCAGAAAGCCTGGGGGAAGTGAAGACTTCACCCAAGGGAATGTTCACATCTGCCAGGCAGTTTTCAAAATTGGTCTCCCGCTTCCTATCCAAAAGAGGGTGGAGCGCTACCTTAATGCTGGTCCGGTTTCCGTTTGTTCCCGTGATCTCCACAAATTCCCCTTCGTCCAGCGCATCGATCAAAGCCCCCTGGATCGTCTTATATTCTTCGTAATCCAGCGTATTGATCCGGATTGTCTCCTGAAAAATTTTTTCAAAGTCCGCCCCGATTTCCGGTGTGGGCCAGGAGATAATGGCAAAACTCCGCTCTTCTCCTTTGATATACTGGTTCACCAGCTCTGCCGACTGGGAAGAAAGCTCCACCAAAAGCCGTTTCTGTTTCTCACTCAATTGATAAGCCTCCGGCTTGTTTTCATAGGAAAAGGGCTCCTCCCCAAAAGTCTCCATGACTGCCGGTCCGGCGTAAACTGCCGCCAGCTCCTTATACGCCTCATAGGTCACCCGCATGACGGAAAGTTTTCTCTCCTTAAACGCTTTGTCCAAAAACAACGCATTGTCAAACCGGTGATCATACTCATACTGCCTGTTGGCATAGGCGCCATAGTACCCGATTTTTAAGTGCTGCCTTTTATTTGCCGCACCCACAGCCGCCCGGAATAAGACAGGCGAAAGTCCCATTGCCGCAAACTGCCGGATGACTTTCTTGAGGAGCCGCTCAAATCCCACACAGTAACGCAGCTCCACGGTTTTCTTCTTTTTCAGGTCGATCCCGGCCAGTTCAAAGCCCCGGCGGTAGCCTTCCGTGAAAACAGAGGCCATCTGTTCTATGGTCTCTTCCGGCAGGCTGTTTAAAAAGGCGGCTGTCCTCTTTTCCTGTTCCGTAATGTATTCCCCGAACTGATAGAGATAGCGCAGATCCGAAAGGTCGCTGTCCATGACGATGCGAATCCCATAATCCAGAGAAGGATCCACCTGCTCTCTGATCCGCCTTGCCACTGTCACATCGCAGTAATCACTCACATAATAATACAGAGCCTCTTTCAGTTCTGACAAAAAAGTCTCCTGTGTAAGCTCTCCTGCCTGCTCTTCTTCAAAGAGATTGTAAACTTCAATAAATACCTCCAGACAGGGGACCCACTCCTCCATTCGTCCCTCATAGACATAGGCGATTCCGCCCCGAATCTCTGCCGCCAGAAAAGAAAGCAGCCTTCCGACCGTTTCACCAAGCAGCTTTCCGGCATAGGCCGGATTGGCAAAGCTTTTCTCATAAGCCGCTCCAGAAATATCCCCATAAAGTCTTTCGTTCCGCTCCCTTAAAACCTCCATGGACGGAAAGCCCTCTGTTTTTTCGTTCGCAAGCTCCCCTTTCACCTGGTCCAGAAAAAGGATAAAAGCGGCCTGCCCCTTAAAGTACGCCGCCGCTTCCCTGCCAAGTGCAAGAGGACTTTCGCATTCTTCCAAAATCTCCCGGATCCTGCCCACGGAAAGTCCGTACCGCTCTTCCAAAATCGAATGCTCCAAAACCTCCACTCCTTATCTGTCTTTACATTTTATTATATTTTCGCTGAATCACCACAATCCAGGTGATCCCCACAAGAATCCCTCCGCCGAGGAGGATCAGGGACCACATGCCGAAATCAGCAACCGTGAGCTGGAGGACCACGTCAAGCACCTCGACTCCTGCCAGCATAAACATGGGAAAACTCATTTCTTTACAATAAGCCGACCGAAGTTCCGGTTTGATATTGTCCACATTTTTCCCCACAAAATCCGGCTTCCCATTCCATGTCTGAAATGCCCCAAATCCAAAAATTGCCGCCATCAAAACACTCCAGAGCAAATTAAAATTGTCACCCATCTGTCTTTCTTCCTCCTTTTATCTATCGTCCCGAAGCCTTCCAAGCCCTACATTCTTTTCAATCAATCCCTCTGCATGCTCCCACAGCCGCTTAGAGCCCTCCGCCGTCTTTTCATTCCGCTTAAGGACCTGCGACACCCGCACCCCGTGCTCTTTCCAGGACCTTCCGTCCGCAGCGTCATTCAAGAGCAGAGGCTGCACCTTGTCCAAAGTCAGGGCAAACTTCGCCTCCGGTGTCTCTCCCGCCTCAAATTCCTCCCACAGTTCCCTGAAATACGCCGCCTGATCCTCAGGAAGCAGGGAAAAGAGCCTTTTCGCCGCCTTTTCCTCCCTCTCCCGCTTCGTGGCGTTCCCTACCTCGTCATAGGCATAGGTGTCACCGGCATCAATTTCAATGATATCATGGATCAGCACCATGGTCATGGTCCGGAACGTATCCACCGTTTCATTGGCATACTCATCGAGAATGGCACACATCAACGCCAGATGCCAGGAATGCTCTGCATCATTCTCCTTCCGGCTCCCGTCAGAAAGGTATGTCTGCCGGAACACCTGCTTGCTCTTGTCTGCCTCCATGATAAACTTTAGCTGCTTTTCCAGCCGGTCTTCTGTCTCCATGTTTGCCCCTCCCCATTCATCTGAAAGAATCTTCCTCAGATTACAACTCCCAAAATATAAATTCCCAGGATTCCGCCTATAACCAGAACATTCAAAATAATCGCAACCCTGGAAAGAACTGGAATTCCCTCTTCACTCCCCCGACGTTTCATATCATGGATCGGGAGAAAAATTCCCAGAATATTAAAAAACAGGGCAAGGAAACCCAATGCTGCAATGTTGGTATCCCCGTGGCCGTAAGTGCGAAAAGCAATCCAGAAAGCAGCCAGCAAGATCAACAGGGAGCCCACAAAAATCAGCACGGAAGCCATTCCTGCCGCCGAAAATTTCATCCTCAAAAGCTTCATTCTCTTTCTGTTCAACACCAATCTCCCTTTCTCCTGTCAGTCATGAAGCTTCAGCCTGCGGATTTCCTCCTGTACCTCATGGAGCCTCCGCCTGAGCGAAGCCGCCGCCAGAAAACAAAGATACCCAAGAAATCCCCCCAGGGTGTTTAACATCAGATCATCCACATCAAAGCTTCCCCGCATGGACACAAGCTGCAGCGTCTCAATAGACAGGCTGCAAAGGAAGCTCCAGAGCACAATCACATACCATCTCCTGTTGGAAAGCCGCAGCATGGGCAGAATAAACCCGAAAGGCATAAAAGCCGCCACATTCCCAAACAGATTCAAGCCCGCATTTAAGGGGCCCAGCACGTCCCAGTAGAGGATACACCGCCTGATTTCCAGAAAGGGTTCCAGATTATAGCGGTAGCCGCCCGAACTCTCCGTCCGTCCCAGGGACTCGGCAAAAAACATAAAATAGACAAGCCCGGCCAAATAAACAAGAAAGAGAACCCAGCCTACCCTCCGAATGGTTGCCGTTTTTATACGAGTTTTCAATCCCATCCATCCTTGTCAAAACGTAATATCTGATTTTCGTTTCAGTAAAAATGCGCCGCTTATAATGCTGCCGATGCCGACTACCAGGCCCGCCACAAGAATGACGATCCCCATGGCAATGGAAAAGCCTCCTGTATTTTTCATGGTCTTATATACCTTTTCACTCATAAGCCAGATGCCTCCTTATTCTTCTGCGCCGTACTGTTTATAATATGCGTCAATGGCGTTCTTTAATGTATCGTCAATGATGATTTCTCCCCGATAAGGCTTGTTGTAAAGGTGTTCGACCACCTCGCCCATGGTCACGATGGCCGTCGTCTCCAGTCCATAGCGTTCCTTGATCTCCTTGAGGGCCGATTTCTTTCCTTTGCCCCGCTCCAGACGATCCACAGAAACCACCAGGCCAAGGACATCCACCGCCCCCTGTGCTTTCAGGATCGGAAGAGTCTCTTCAATGGAAGTACCCGCCGTGGTCACGTCCTCAATGATAACCACCCGGTCGCCGTCCCCTACCGGACCGCCAAGAAGGATTCCTCTATCCCCGTGGTCTTTCACTTCCTTCCGGTTGGAGCAATAACGGATATCCGCACCATATTCCTCGGAAAGAGCGACGACTGCCGCCGTACTTAAGGGAATCCCCTTATAGGCCGGCCCGAACAACACGTCAAAATCCGTGCCGAATTTGTCCTTAATGGCCTTCGCATAATAGCTTCCCAGCCGTTTCAGCTGTCCGCCGGTCCGATAAAAGCCCGTGTTGATAAAAAAGGGAGTCTTCCTCCCGCTCTTTGTCACAAAATCCCCGAATTTAAGTACCTTGCAGTCCACCATAAACTCAATGAATTCTTTCTTGTATACTTCCATGGATCCTTTTTCTCCTTAAGTCTGATTTTACATACTGCAGACAAGTATATCATGAACCATTCGTTCTTTCAACCGACAAATCCGACTCTTTTTACAGACCAGACCACTTCCCAATGGGTTTCCATCCCCATTGGGAAGTGGCAGAGGAGCCTTTGATACATGAAGACATCCCATCTTCTGCTCTCCAAATTTCCTTATCGAACCGCCCCGATAAGCTCCCTAATATCCGAGACCCCGTATCGCTCCATATACTCCCGGATCCCGTCCACAATCTCCATGGTCACATAAGGGTTATGGAAATTGGCCGTGCCCACCGATACGGCCGCCGCCCCCGCCAGGATAAACTCCAGCGCATCCTCCGCACTCCGGATCCCGCCCATGCCGATCACCGGAATTTTCACTGCCTGAGCCGCCTGGTAAACCATGCGCACCGCCACCGGCTTGACAGCCGGACCGGAAAGGCCCCCTGTCTTGTTTGCCAGGGCAAAGGTCCGTTTGTGGACGTCGATCTTCATCCCCGTGAGGGTGTTGATCAGGGAAATGGCATCCGCACCGCCGGCCTCCACGGCCTTTGCCATCTCGCCGATATCCGCCACATTGGGGCTTAACTTCATGATCACCGGCTGCCCGGCTTTCTCTTTCACCGCCCTGGTGATCGCTTCCGCCGCCTTCGCCTTCTGGCCAAAGGCAATCCCCCCCTCCTTCACGTTGGGACAGGAAATATTGATCTCCAGAAGATCCACCGGCTCACCGGAAAGCCGCTCTGCCACCTCCACATAGTCCTCTGTGGTCCTCCCACAGACATTGACCACGACCTTTGTGTCAAACTGCCTCAAAAACGGAAGGTCCCGTTTCACAAACACGTCAATACCTGGATTCTGCAGGCCGATGGCATTGAGCATTCCGCCGTAAGTCTCGGCGATCCGGGGCGTGGGATTCCCCGGCCATGGCACCTTCGCCACTCCCTTGGTGACCACCGCCCCCAGACGGCCAAGATCCACAAACTCACTGTATTCTTCCCCTGAACCAAAAGTTCCGGATGCCGTCATAACCGGATTTTTCAGAGTCACACCGGCAAGGTCCACCGACAAATTCATCAAAGCTCCACCTCCTCGGCAAGAAACACGGGACCGTCCTTGCAGATCCGCTTATTCTTCACATGGCTGTGGCCGTCCACATCCCTGGACTCACAGACGCAGCCAAGGCAGGCCCCGATCCCGCAGGCCATCCGCTCCTCCATGGAAATCCACGCCGGGATCCCCTGCTCCTTTGCATAGGCCTTGACGGCACGGAGCATGGGGGCCGGGCCGCAGGCAAAGATCAAGTCCGCCGAAAGGCCGTTCTCCCGGACGGCGTCCAGCACATTCCCCTTTGTGCCAAAGCTTCCGTCCTCTGTGGCCGCAAAAAAGGGGCCGGTCTGCTCCAATTCTTCTTTCAGGAACATCCGCTCATCCCGATATCCCATGACCAGAACCTTCTCCCCGGAAAGCCGTTTTGCAATCTCCACCATGGGCGGTATGCCGATTCCGCCGCCGATCAAAAACACCCTCTTCCCCCTCGCCTCCTCCAGAGGGAACCCGTTTCCAAGAGGCCCAAAGACCGAAATCCTGTCCCCTGTCTTTAAGGCAGAAAATTCCGCCGTGCCCGCTCCGGCCACCCGGTAGACCAGCCGGATTTTCCCCTCTCCGATCTCACAGAGACTTAACGGTCTTGGCAAAAGCCTGGAGCCGTCCCGGCTGTACAAAGAAACAAACTGTCCCGGAACCGCCTCTTCTGCAATTCCGGTCGAAAGCCACATGCTGAAAATCCCCGGCGCCAAACATTCCTGGGATAGTACCACTGCCGATTCCTTTCGCTTCATAAAAAATTCCTCCCATATCCGTCATCTTCGCTCCAGAGCCCCCCTGATATCCTCAATCATGTCGATCACGGCCTGTCTGGAGGCTTCCCCGAAATGCTCCGCTCCAAACTTCGCATAAGCATCTTTGTTGTAGGCGGCAATGATCCCTCTGGAAGAATTGACGATGGCCCCAAGGCCGTCCTCATTGAAATAATGGACCAGGTCCTCCGCTCTGCCCCCCTGGGCGCCGTAGCCGGGCACCAAAATAAAGGCCTTTGGCATCAGTTTCCGGAGGGTCTTGCCCATCTCAGGATAGGTGGCCCCCACCACGGCGCCCACATAGCTGTAGGAGTCTCCCATACAGTCTGACCCCCACCTGGCCACCTGCTCGCCCACCCATTCATAGAGGGGCCTGCCGTCGATCAGCCGGTCCTGGAACTCGCCGCTGGACGGATTCGAAGTCTTGACCAGAATAAACAGCCCCTTCTTCTCCTCCCGGCATAGATCCACAAAAGGCTTTACCCCGTCCGTTCCCAGATAAGGGTTCACTGTCACAAAGTCCTCGTTAAAGGCAGAAAGGAGCTGGCTCCCCACCTGCACTTTGCCCAGATGGCCCGCCGCATAGGCCGCCGAGGTGGAACCAATGTCCCCCCGCTTCACATCGCCGATGACGATCAGCCCCTTCTCATGGCAGTAGTCCACCGTTTTCTGGTACGCCTTCATTCCTTCCACGCCAAACTGCTCATACATGGCCACCTGGGGCTTCACCGCCGGAATCAGGTCATACACACAGTCCACGATCTCCTTATTGAACTGCCAAATAGCGTCTGCCGCCCCAGAAAGGGTCTCCCCATACTCCGCCAGAGACTTCTTCACCACCTGCTCCGGCACATAAGAAAGCATTGGGTCCAGCCCCACCACGATGGGCGCATTCAGTTTTTTTATTTTTTCACAAAGCCGGTTGATCATTTCAAACATCCTTCCTTATTTTTCA
Organism: Lachnospiraceae bacterium; assembly: GCA_022792835.1. Taxonomy (GTDB): domain Bacteria; phylum Bacillota; class Clostridia; order Lachnospirales; family Lachnospiraceae; genus Lientehia. The sequence continues at coordinate 44,752 of JAAWBT010000073.1, forward strand.
TCCGTCACTCTTCATCTATGCCTCTTCATAAACGATTTCTCCGTCCACCATGGTCATGACCACCATGCCTCTGACAGTCCTCCCGTCAAAGGGAGAATTTTTTCCCTTCGATACAAAATCCTCTTTCCGGATCACCCATTCCCGGTCCGGGTCCACCAGAATCAAATCAGCACATTTCCCCTCCGCCAGACTTCCCCTGTCAATCCCAAGGATTCTCGCCGGGGCATGGCACATCCGTTCCGTCAGTTCCATGGGCGTCAAAATCCCCTTATGGACCAGCTCCGTCATGGAAAGGGCCAGGGACGTCTCAAGCCCCACGATCCCGCAGGGCGCTTCCCCAAAGCCTTTCGCCTTTTCCGCCTGGCTGTGGGGCGCATGGTCCGTGGAAATCACGTCAATGGCCCCTGTTTTCAGTCCCTCGATCAGAGCATCCACGTCCTCCCGCTCTCTGAGCGGCGGGTTCATTTTAAAATCCGCATCATCACCGGGAATGTCCCTGCTTGTGAGGATAAAATGATGGGGGCAGACCTCCGCCGTCACCGAAACGCCGGCCTCCTTGGCAAGCCGCACCATCGTCGCGCTGTCCCTCGTCGAACAATGGCACAAGTGGAGCCTGGCCCCGGTCTCCTTCGCCAGAAGAATGTCCCTGGCCGCGATCACGTCCTCCACTACATTGGTGACGCCGGTAAGGCCGAGATTTTTGGAGTACTCTGACTCATTGACGATCACAGCGCCCTGAATCATATTCTGGTCCTCACAGTGGGCCAGCACAAGAACGTCCTCCCTGGCGGCAGTCTCCATGGCCTTTTTATAGAGCTTTGCATCCATGACCGACTTTCCGTCCTCACTGATACAGGCCATGCCTTCTTTCTTCATACCGGCAATGTCTGTGAGGACCTCGCCTTTCTGTCCCACAGTCACCGCTCCCACAAAAGAGACGTGGACCAGGCATTCCTTCTTTGCCCGCTCCCTCTGGGTTCTGATCCTATCCGGAGAGTCAGTCACCGGCTTTGTGTTGGGCATGGCACAGATGGTGGTCACGCCCCCCTTCGCCGCCGCCAGACCGCCTGTGGCCAAAGTCTCCTTATACTCAAAGCCCGGATCCCGCAGGTGCACATGGAGATCCACGATCCCCGGCATCACATAAAGCCCCGTACCGTCGATCACCCGGCAGGCTTCTCCGCCTTCCGGTTCCCCGCCGGAAAACGCCCCCGGCTCCTGCACTTGGCAGATCTTCCCGTCCGCCACCAGAACGTCATAAATCCCGTCCCGTCCCGTATCCGGGTCAAGGACATGGCCGCCCCGTATCCATATATTCATAAGTACCTCCTTAAAACTTTGCCTGGGTTCTCGCTTCTTCTTGTTTCTTCAGGCTAAAATGCGGACACTCAGGCCTTCTGCTTCCGCAAAAGAATAAAGACAATCACGCTGATCCCCATCAGCACAGGATAAAAGGTATAAGGAATGATCGCAAGAGGCGAAATCCCCGTCTGCCCCGCCGCCAGAAGAAGCTGGGCCCCGTAGGGGATCAGCCCCTGGGTCACCGAGGCGAAAATATCCAGAAGAGAGGCCGACCGCCTGGGCGAGATTCCGTAGTCATTGCTGATCTCTTTGGCAATGGGGCCGGCAATCACGATGGCCACCGTATTGTTGGCCGTCGCCATGTCCGTGAGCACCGCCAGAGCCGCAATGCCCAGCTCGCCGCCCTTCTTTCCCCTGATCCGCCTGTGGATCAGATTCAAGATACAGGCAATGCCGCCGTTCTTCTTTACCAGCGCCACAATGGCCGCCACAATCATGGAGATCACCGTAATGTCATACATAGAAGTGACTCCGTCCCCCATGACCTTGAAAACATCCCCCAGCAAAATGGTTCCCGTCCCAAGGCCCGCAAGGAGCGAAAGGATGGTTCCCCCGATCAGTACCAGAAACACGTTAAGTCCCGCCAGAGCTCCCACCAGGACCACCAGATAAGGAAGCACCTGCCAAAGATTATAGGTCATATCCGTGCTCACCTGATAAGAGACATTGCGGCTCACCACCACATAAATGATCAGCGAAACCACAGCCGCCGGAAGCACCAGGAAAAAATTCTCCTTGAACTTGTCCCGCATCTCGCAGCCCTGGGTGCGGACCGCCGCAATGGTGGTATCCGAGATCATGGAAAGGTTGTCGCCGAACATAGCCCCGCTCACCACGGCGCCGATACAGATCGCCATGGAAAATCCCGTCTTCTCACTGATCCCCACGGCAATGGGCGCCAGGGTACCGATGGTTCCCATGCTGGTGCCCATGGACACCGACATAAAACAGCCGATCAGCATAAGGCCCGCCACCGCGATTCCAGGCGGCAGGATGGAAAGCCCCAAGGCCACGGTGCTGTCCGCACCCCCGGCCGCCGTCACTGTTCCGGAGAAAGCCCCGGCCGCCAGATAAATGAGGCACATGGTGATAATGTCCTCATTGCCGATCCCCTCCGCCGCCGTCTTAAGCTTCTCCCCAAAGGACCGCTTCCTGTTCTGAAAAAAAGCCACCACCAGCGCAATTAAAAAGGCCACAATGGCCGGCATCGCATAAAAGTCTCCGCTCAAAAGCCCCACGCCCAAAAACAAAATCAGAAAAATCCCGATGGGCAAAAGCGCTCCCGGATTCCCCTTATCCCTTGACTCATTCATAACAACTCCTCCCCCTTTTCTTCTGCAAAAAAGCTTCTTTCCCCGTCTTCCCATGACACTCTTTTTCATGGTACAAAAAGAGCCGCCGTAAACGATTAATTTTTTACGACAGCTCTTTTCCCGTCTAATCCTCTTCATCCTCATCGACAACCGCCGCCGAAATGCAGGTCACCGCGCTTGCCACCGCAGTCACCGCCGCAACGATCACGATAAAAATGATCAGACCGATTAAAAAATAAAAAATAAACGGATCCATAAGCTTCCCCACCACCTGTAAAATTTTAGAGACAGCGCCGCTTTTGGCTCTTCTGCCTGCTTAAGTTACTGGGACTATCATAGCACACTTCTCCCGAAAAAGGAACCTTTACTTGTTAAAAAATCCCTTCTTTTTATGCTTTTCCTCCGGAGCCGGCGAAGGGAGCGTCTCCCCCATGGCCTCCCGGAACTTCCAGAGAGCTTCCTTCTGCTCTTTATTCATCCGCTCCGGCACTTTCACCACCAGAGTCACATAATGGTCTCCCCGAACATCCTTATTCCGCAGGTAAGGAACACCCTTGCCCTTTAAACGGATCCTCGTATCCGTCTGGGTGCCGGGCGCCACCGTGTAAGCCACCTCGCCGTCCACCGTCTTGATCCGGATTTCCCCGCCAAGGGCCGCCATAGTGAAAGAAATGGGAACCGTAGAATAAATGCTGGTATCCTGACGGCGGAAGGTGGGATGCTCCGATACCACCACCTCCACCAGAAGGTCGCCCCGCTCGCCGCCGTTTGCGCCAAGCTCGCCCTTGCCCCGGATCCGCACACTCTGCCCGTTGTCAATACCCGCAGGAATCGACACCGAAATCCGTTTCTTAGAGCTGGTATGCCCTGTACCCCGACAGACCGGACACTTTTCCTTAATGATCTTCCCGGTCCCGCCGCAGTCCGGACATGCCTGCTCGCTCCGCACCATGCCGAACAGTGATTGCTGTGTATAGACCACCCGGCCCTTGCCGTTACACTTGGGACAGGTCTCTGGCTTGGTCCCGGGCTTCGCCCCACTCCCGCCGCATTCTTTACACTCGTCCCGGCTGGTCAGCTCAATTTCTTTCTCACAGCCAAAGAGCGCCTCGTCAAAGGTAATGCGGATCCTGGAGCGCAGATTCGCCCCCCGCATGGGTCCGTTATTGGCCCGGCTCCGTCTTCCGCCGCCAAAGAGGTCGCCGAAGAGGTCGCCAAAAATGTCGCCCATGTCCGCACCGTTAAAATCAAAACCGCCGAAGCCGCCTGCGCCGCCGCCCTCAAAGGCCGCATGGCCGAACTGATCATACTGCCTTCTCTTATCCGGATCGCTAAGAACCGCATAAGCCTCCGAGGCTTCCTTGAACTTTGCCTCTGCCTCCGGATTCCCCTGATTGGTATCCGGATGATATTTTTTCGCCAGAACCCGGTATGCCTTTTTTAACGCCGCATCATCGGCATCCTTGGGCACACCCAGCACCTCGTAATAATCTCTCTTACTCTCAGCCACTTTTCCTCACCTATCCATAGTTAAATTTACGCAAAGAATCCAAGGCAGGCCCCTTGCGGGGCCGCCCTGAATCCATAAGGGGGGATGAACAATTAAACTTCCTTATAATCCGCATCTACCACATCATCGTCCGCTGCACCCTGGCCCGCTCCCATGTCGGGACCTGCGCCCTGCGCGCCTGCCGCTCCCTGGGCCTGTTCATACATCTTGGCAAAAAGCGCCTGCGCACTGTTCATCAGCTTCTCTTTTCCGGCCTTCAGTTCGTCTAACTGAGCATCCGAAATTTCGCCGTTTGCCGTGGCCTCCACCACAGCCTTGAGGGCTTTGATGTCCTCCTCCACGGCCGCTTTCTGGGAGGCGTCAATCTTGTCTCCGGCTTCCTCCAGAGCTTTCTCCGTCTGGAATACCATAGAGTCGGCGTCATTCCTTGCGTCAATGCCTTCCTTGCGCTTCTTATCCTGGGCCTCAAACTCCGCCGCTTCCTTCACCGCCTTGTCAATGTCAGCCTCAGACATGTTGGAGCCTGCCGTGATGGTGATGTGCTGTTCCTTGCCGGTTCCCAGATCCTTGGCCGACACATTCACAATACCGTTGGCGTCGATATCAAAGGTAACCTCAATTTGAGGCACGCCTCTCCTTGCAGGCGGAATGCCGTCCAGCCGGAACTGTCCAAGGCTCTTGTTATCTTTCGCAAACTGTCTCTCACCCTGGAGCACGTTGATGTCCACGGCCGTCTGGTTGTCGGCCGCAGTGGAGAACACCTGGCTGTGCTTAGTGGGAATGGTAGTATTTCTCTCAATCAGTCTCGTGGCAACACCGCCCATAGTCTCGATGGATAAGGACAGAGGCGTCACGTCCAGAAGAAGGATGTCGCCTGCGCCCGCGTCCCCGGCCAGCTTGCCGCCCTGGATGGAAGCGCCTATGGCCACGCACTCATCGGGATTCAGGTTCTTGGAGGGCTCCTTGCTGGTGAGCTGTTTCACCTTCTCCTGCACTGCCGGTACACGGGTGGAACCGCCCACCAGAAGGACCTTTCCGATCTCCGAAGCAGTAAGGCCCGCATCTCTTAGGGCATTCTGAACCGGAACGGCAGTCCTCTCCACCAGGTCATGAGTCAGCTCGTCGAACTTGGCTCTGGAAAGGTTCATGTCAAAATGTTTCGGTCCCTCGCTGGTCGCCGTGATGAAAGGCAGGTTGATGTTGGTGGTGGTGGCAGAAGACAGCTCCTTCTTCGCCTTCTCAGCCGCTTCCTTTAATCTCTGAAGGGCCATCTTGTCACCGGACAGATCCACGCCCTCCGCCTTCTTAAATTCTGCAATCATATACTCTGTCAGCTTTGCGTCAAAATCGTCGCCGCCCAGACGGGTGTCGCCGTTGGTGGCCAGAACCTCGATGACGCCGTCGCCGATCTCAATGATGGAGACGTCAAAGGTGCCGCCGCCCAAGTCATACACCAGGATCTTCTGCTCCTTCTCATTGTCCAGGCCGTAGGCCAGAGCCGCCGCCGTGGGCTCGTTGATGATACGCTTCACCTCAAGGCCCGCAATCTTCCCGGCGTCCTTGGTGGCCTGCCGCTGTGCGTCGTTAAAGTAAGCGGGAACTGTAATGACCGCATCCGTCACTTTCTCGCCCAGATAGCTCTCCGCATCCGCCTTTAACTTCTGAAGAATCATCGCGGAAATCTCCTGGGGAGAATATTTCTTTCCGTCAATGTCCACCTTATAGTCGGAACCCATATGCCTCTTGATGGAAGAGATGGTCCGCTCCGAGTTGGTCACTGCCTGCCGCTTTGCAGGATCCCCCACCAGTCTTTCGCCGTTCTTCGTAAAAGCCACAACGGAAGGAGTGGTGCGGATACCCTCTGTATTTGCGATCACCACCGGCTTTCCGCCCTCCATGACCGCCACACATGAATTTGTTGTTCCCAAGTCAATGCCTATGATCTTTCCCATGATTCATTTCCTCCTGTATTATCCACTTTACTTCTTGCTGACTGTTTAATTTGCAACCTTTACCATGCTGTGTCGTACCACGCCTCCCCGGTAAAGATATCCCTTCTGGAATTCCTCCACGACAACATTCTCGCCGGCTCCTTCCTCCTCCACATGCATGACCGCATTGTGGAAATCCGGATTGAATTCCTGCCCAACCGCCTCAATGACTATCACGTCCAGAGACTCCAGGGTCGTAAGAAGCTGCTTATATATTTTATCCATTCCCTCTGCAAAAGGGGAATGGGCTTCTTCTTCTTTTAAGGTTGCCATGCCCCGCTCAAAATTATCCACCACCGGCAGGATTTTTTCGATGACGCTCTTGGCTCCCACCTCATACATGGCGGCCTTCTCCTTCTCCGTCCGTTTCCGGAAATTTTCAAACTCCGCCATGGACCGTTTCAACCGATCCGTCAGATCCTCGATCTGCTCATCCTTCTTATCTTTCTTTTCTTTCTTCTTAAAGAAACTCTTCTTTTCCGGGGCCGCTCCCCCCTCCTGGGCTGTTTCCTCTTCCTCTGTCCCGGGGTCCTGTGTTTTACCCTCTTCTGGCTCCCCGTTCTCTGCGAAAGCCTCCCCGGCCTCTTCTGCCTGCGGGTTTTCTTCTGAAACCGCCTGTTCGTTCTCCGCTTCCATCTGCTCTTTCTGCGTATCCGTCACGTTCTCTCCGCCTTTCTATTCCTCTTTCTTAAACATGGTATCCAACTGTCCCATCACCCTCTGGAGAGTCGAAACCACCTTCTCATAATCCATCCGCTTCGGCCCCACGATCCCAATGGTACCCTGGAGGCCGTCCCCCAGGTCATAAGTCGCCGTGACCACGCTGCAGTCCTTCATGCTCTGGACAGGGGTCTCATTCCCAATGTAGACCTGAATCCCCTGCTGTCCTTCCTCCCCCAGCTTATCCGTCAGGAGGTTGGTGAGCTGTTTCTTCTCTTCAAATACCTGAATGATCTCTTTCGCCTTGCTGCTGTCAGAAAGCTCCGGATACCGAAAAATATTGGTGGCCCCGCTGGTGTAGATCTGCAAGTCCTCGTCATCACTTCGGATAGCCTCCGCCACCGCATCCAGGACCTTTCCCACCACCTCCACATGTCCGCCGGCCTGCTCCTTGAGCTTGGTGATAATTCCCAAATTGATCTCTTCAATGGTCAGCCCGTTCAAATTCGTGTTGAGCAGCAGGTTCAGAGAGAGGAGGTCTTCCTCTTTTAACTGTTCCTCAACCTCAAAAATCGTATTCTTAATAAGGTTGCCCTCCACGACCACCACGACCAGAAGCTTATGCTCCTCCACCCGGGAAAGCTGAATGAACTTTAACTTGTTCCGGTTGTATCTGGGTGCGGAGATCATGGACGCATAGTTGGTATTGAGCGCCAGGACCTTCGCCATCTGCTTTAGTACCTGCTCCATCCGGTCCATCCGGTCAATAAGGAAGTCACTGGTCTGGGCCAGCTCTCCTCTCCCCGTCTCCCTGTCCGTCGTCTCCAACATGTGGTCCACATAAAGGCGATAGCCCCGGTCTGTCGGAATCCGCCCGGCCGAAGTATGGGGCTGAACGATCAATCCCATCTCTTCCAGATCGGACATCTCATTGCGGATCGTCGCCGAAGAAAGCTGCAAATCCGAATATTTGGAGATGGTCCGTGAGCCGACCGGCTCCCCGGTTTCCTGGTAGTTGCGGATGATCGCATTTAAAATCTTTTTCTTCCGTTCGTCCAGTTCCACGTCTCACGTCTCCCCTTTCCTGTTAGCACTCAACAAAAGGGAGTGCTAACATCCATATGAATAAGATAGCACTCCCTTTATCCTTTGTCAATACGTTTTTCAAATTTTCCCCAAAAACTCCGCCAGGCGTTGCCTCAGCCTCATGGCGGTGTAGGAAATACTGGAGCTGTCCGGGTTTTCCTCCCATAGCTGTGTCAAGAGCTGTCGCAGATTTTCTGCTTCTCCTTCTCCCAGATGGAAGGTCTTCTTCAAGACTGCTCCTTTATACTCGACCAGATCCCCGCCGGCAATGCTCACAGTCCAGCAAATCGTATCTCCCTTATAAAAATTCAGAAAGACTTCCGCCCAGCCGCCGCCTTTGAAAACCCGGTTCACGGCAAAACCGTTCTTTTCCATCTGATTTATGTGATCGCACAGCCGCTTTACGGACTCCAAGTCGAATACCATGCAATTTTTTCTGGAGGTGACGCCCACCGGGTTAAAGGTAAAAGAGACCGCAGTGATCTCCCCGCCATCAATCAACGGGGCCTGCACCCGCCAGATTCCATAAAGGACAAATAACAGCGCCAAAATACCCAATGCAATGAACCATTTCTTTGCTTTCTTTTTCATGGGCCCTCCTACAATATAGTTGAACTGTCCTACCAAGGAAATGAAATAAAAATCACACCGGCAGAGTCTCTAAAACAAAAACTTTGCCAGCACATAATTACTGATATCAATGCCCCGCGCCGTCAGACGCCAGTGGATGTCCTCCTGTCCGCCAGAAACTATCCGTTCCATCAGCCCATCCTGTTCCATGGCTTTTAAGACTGTTCCATAGAGCTCTTCCATGCCTGTTCGGAATCGCCTTACAAATTCCCCTTCAGAAACCCCTTTCGTCGTACGCAGGCCCAGGAACATAAATTCTTCCATCGCCCGCTCCGTGGTCACAGTCTCCTCATTCTGACGAACCTGTCTGAGAACTTTCCTCCCGGAGAAACCTGCTTTCCCACTGTCTTCCTCTCCACCCAGAAGTTTCAGGTAAGTTTCCAGATCATTCGTATTAAAAAACCGTGTCCCATTTATATAGGAAGCGGCAGAAATCCCAAATCCCAGATAGAACACACCAGTCCAGTAGCCCATATTATGCCTGCAGGAAAAACCAGGCTTTGCATAGTTGGATATCTCATAGCGCTCATAGCCGCAGGCGGCAAGTGACTCTCCCGTCAGGGCGTACATCTTCCGCTCCTCTTCCTCCGTAGGCAGAGGACGGCAGTCCTCCTCCCCCACCTCCCTGGCCGCCGCCTGCCTGTGGTACTGCTCATAAAAGGGCGTACCTTCCTCTATGATCAGGCTGTACACGGAAATATGTTCCGGTGAGGGGGAAAGCCCTCTCACCGCCAGAAGACTCTTTTTAAAACTCTTTACACTCTGCCCCGGAAGCGCCGCCATCAGATCTACGTTGATATTCTGAAAGCACGCCTCTCTGGCAAGCCGATAGCTCTCTTTAAACTTCGCAAAGGTATGAATCCGTCCAAGAAGAGAAAGTTCCCCGTCGTCCGCTGACTGAAGCCCAATGCTTAACCGGTTCACTCCTGCCTTCCGGTAAACCTCCAGCTTCTCTCTGGTCAGTGTTCCCGGATTGGCCTCCAGGGTGATCTCTGCATCCTCTGCCACCATAAACTCCTGCCGGATGCAGGCAAGGGTCTCTGCGATCTCTCCAGCATCTATGATCGAAGGCGTCCCTCCTCCGAAAAATATGGAAATCACCACATCAGGCTCTCCTCGCTGCTCCTTTGCCGCCAGGCCGATTTCCCGCCGCAGTGCTTTCATATAAGCGTTCTGCACTTCCTTCTCAGCCGATGCCGATACAAAATCACAGTACCCGCACTTCCTCACACAGAATGGAACATGCACGTAAATTTCCATCTTCTCTCCTACTTATCGTCCAGCTTCAGCACGCTCATAAAAGCCTTCTGCGGGATCTCCACATTGCCCACCTGGCGCATCCGCTTCTTGCCTTCCTTCTGCTTTTCGAGAAGCTTTCTCTTCCGGCTGATATCGCCGCCATAGCATTTTGCCAGCACGTCCTTGCGCATGGCCTTGACCGTCTCTCTGGCAATGATCCTGTTCCCGATGGCCGCCTGGATGGGAATCTCGAACAGGTGTCTTGGAATCTCTTCTTTTAATTTTTCACACATTTTTCTTCCTCGCTCGTAAGCGGTGTCTACGTGGACGATGAAGGACAGGGCATCCACTGCTTCTTTGTTGATGAGAATGTCTAATTTCACCAGGTTGGAACGGTCATAGCCCTTCAATTCATAATCAAAGGAAGCATAGCCCCTGGAACGGGATTTCAGTGCGTCAAAGAAATCGTAAATGATTTCATTTAAAGGAAGCTCGTAGCGCAGAAGGGCTCTGGTGTCCTCCATATACTCTGTTCCCACATACACACCGCGCCGCTCCTGACAGAGTCCCATGATAGCCCCGATAAACTCGGTAGTGACCATAATCTCTGCTTTCACCACCGGCTCTTCCATATATTCGATCTCCGAAGGGTCCGGCAGATTGGAGGGATTGGTCAGCTCCATAACCTCACCGTTTGTTTTGTACACCTTGTAGACCACCCCCGGCGCTGTGGTCACCAGATCCAGGTTGTACTCCCGCTCCAGCCTCTCCTGGATGATCTCCAGGTGCAAAAGGCCCAGAAAACCGCACCGGAACCCAAACCCCAAAGCCACGGAGGTCTCCGGCTCAAACTGCAAAGAAGCATCGTTTAACTGCAGTTTTTCCAGCGCCTCCCTCAGATCGTTGTACTTGGCGCCGTCTGCAGGATACAGGCCGCAGTAAACCATAGACGTCACCTTTTTGTAGCCGGGAAGAGGCTCGTCGCAGGGATTGTCTCCGTCTGTCACCGTGTCGCCCACCCGGGTATCCCGGACGTTTTTTATGCTGGCCGTCAGATATCCCACCATCCCGGCAGAAAGTTCCTCACAGGGAATAAACTGGCCCGCGCCAAAATACCCCACCTCCACGGTCTCAAACTCCGCGCCGGTAGCCATGAAACGGATCTTCATCCCCTTTTTCACAGTTCCTTCCTTAATTCTGCAAAACACGATCACTCCTTTATAGGAATCGTAGACTGAATCAAAGATCAGAGCCTTAAGAGGCGCCGCCGGGTCGCCTGTGGGTGCAGGAAGCTTCGTCACAATCTGTTCCAGCACTTCTTCAATATTGATACCGGCTTTGGCGGAAATCTGAGGGGCATCCTGGGCCTCGATCCCGATCACATCCTCAATCTCGTCAATGACCCTCTGAGGTTCAGCACTTGGAAGGTCGATCTTATTGATGACCGGGAATACTTCCAGATCGTGATCCAGAGCCAGATAGACATTGGCCATGGTCTGAGCCTCAATGCCCTGAGCCGCATCCACCACCAGCACCGCCCCGTCACAGGCCGCCAGGCTTCTGGACACTTCATAATTAAAATCCACATGGCCGGGCGTGTCGATCAGGTTAAGCTGATACTCTTCGCCGTCCTTCGCTTTATAAATGGTGCGGACCGCCTGGGACTTGATGGTAATGCCCCGCTCCCGCTCCAAGTCCATATTGTCAAGGACCTGAGACTGCATCTCCCTGCTGGTGAGCAGCCCCGTCTTCTCAATAATCCGGTCGGCCAGCGTGGATTTCCCGTGGTCGATATGGGCAATAATACAAAAATTTCTGATCTTACTCTGATCTGCCGCCATAAACATTCCTCCTGGCTTTGCTTTTCCTGTCAAAATTTCTATGCTATAATGTTGTACTAGTTTAGCATAATTCCCCTTTAAAGTCCATTTAAAAATATTTTTCCCCATAAGGAAAGCCCCTAGAAGCTTTTTCCCGACTGCTCCCCAGGGCTTTTAAACTCCTATTTTCTCTTTTTCAACAGGGTTTATTTCATCTTGCCAGTTAAGACCTCTTTCGCCTTCTCCAGCTGATGATCCTGATCTTCCTCCTTGCCCTTTTCCTTTTCCACCATCACATCCGGTTCAATCCCTGTCCCGTGGATGTTGGCGCCGTTTGGCGTATAATAATCCGATATGGTGATCTTGATGGCCGTCCCGTCATCAAAGGGATAGATACTCTGAACAATCCCTTTCCCGAAGGTGGTTGTGCCCACCAGGACTGCCTTCTCATAATCCTTGAGGGCGCCGGCCAGAACCTCTGAGGCGCTGGCGGAGTTTCCGTTTGTCAGAACCACCATCGGTCCGTCAAACCGTATCTCCTCGTCCGCCTCGTAAGTACTTCCCAGGCCGGTCTTGCTCTTCGTGGAGACAATCACCCCCTCCGTAAGAAAATCGTCGGCGATCTCCACCACCTGATCCAGACGGCCTCCGGGATTATCCCTGAGATCTAAGAGCAGCCCCTTCATTCCCTGTGCCTTCAGATCCTCCAAAGCTGTGACAAACTGCTCGTAGGTCACGCCGTCAAACTCGGTGATCTGAAGATACCCCATGCCGTTCTCCAGCATTTTCCACTCCACCGTGTCCATGCTCACGTCCCGGCGTTCCACATCCATCTCTACATAATCGTTCACAGAATCCCGATACACTTCAATATGGACTGTGCTGCCTGCATTTCCGCGGATCTTTGCCACAACGTTGTTGATGTCTTCCCCGGTAATGTCTTCTCCGTTGACCTTATACAACATATCTCCTGCCTGCATCCCGGCTTCTTCTGCCCCGGATCCCCGAAACACCCGGATCACTGTGATCACATTGGTGCTCTCGCTCTGGCTGATCTGTACGCCGATCCCCACGTACTCCCCGTCAGAGGACTCCATCATATCTTTATATTCTTCTTCCGTATAGTAAACCGTATAAGGATCTCCAAGACCCGCAATAAACCCTTTGTAGATGCCCTCTTTCATGGCTTCCTCGTCTGCTTCATAGAGAAACGTCGTATCTACCATGCCTTTTAACATCTCCAGCTTCTCTTCGACTTCCTCATAATCCTCCGTCTGCCCCACTTCTTTTAGCCCCCTTGCCGACAGGAGAAAATAAATCCCCCAAGTGGCGGCTGCCGCCACGAGGAGACTGCATAAAACACCGGTCAGTACTCCCTTCAGAAAGCGGTTGTCCCGCTCCCCTTTTCTCCCCTTCTCCAGCCACCCATCCGGGTCTTCTATCCAATCATCACGTTTTTCCATGCCATCATCCTTTCTTTCTCCGTCTGAATGTTCTCTAAACTCATTCAGCCGCTGCCTCTTATGGAGGCGACACATAATTCAGTGGATTTTTTGAATAAGCAGAAGTACTGAATCCTCCCACCCGCACTTCAAAGTGCAGATGCGCTCCCGTGGACCAGCCGGTATTTCCCACCAGTCCGATGGTTTCCCCCTGCTCTACTTTATCTCCGGCTGAAACAAGAAGCTTCTGACAATGCATATATACGGTATATGTACTGTTTCCGTGATAAAGCACAATCCAGTTGCCCGCCGAAGCGCTTGCCCTCGCAAGAATGACCTCACCGCTTCCCGCCGCTACAATCTCTGCACCCTCCAGGGCGCCTTTTGGAAGGGCAATGTCAATCCCATGATGATCGCTTAAGGTCCCGTCACTTTCTCCTGTCAACGGATCATCCCTGCTCCCATAGCCAGAAGAAATACGGCCGCAGGAAGGCACCGGCCAGATAAAGTCTGTCGAAACCTCCTGAGGTTTTGTGGGCGCCGGCGTGGACGCTTCTGTGGAAGTCTCAGGAGGCACTTTTGTCTCCTCTGGCGTTTCACTGCCCTCCGTCTCTTCTCCCTCAGCCCCAGAACTTATCTCTTCGCTCTCTTTCGTCTCTGTCTGCGACGTCGTCTCTACAGTCGTCTCTTTCGAGGCCTGCTCCGCCTCTCTTGAGGCCGCCTCGCTCTCGGCTAAAGCTCTGGCCTCCGCTTCCTCTCTCTGCCGTATGGCTTCCTCCAAAGCCAGAAATTCATCCAGTTCATCCTTCAGGGCCTCATCATAGTCTGCTATGATATGCTCATTTTCGGCGATCTCCACGTTGAGACCAGAAAGCTCTGCCTCCTTGGCTTCATAGAGCTCTGCCAGGGAGAACCTTTTTGCCTCTGCCTGAGCTGTCATGGTCTCCAGAGACGTATAGATTTCCTCCAGCTCTGCCGTCCGCCTGGCGATAAATTCCTTCGTCTCTCCATAGGCCGCCAGCATAGTTCTATCATATTCCGATATCCGGGAAATATACTCCGCCCGGTTTAAAAACTCTGTGAGACTGGCTGACTGGAATAACATCTCCAAAAATATGGTGTCGCCCTTCTCATACATATATTGAATGCGCAGCTTCATATTTTCGTACTGTTCCTGCTCCGTCTCTTTGGCTGCCTCCAGTTCTTCCTTTGCCGTCTGAATCCCTTCACGGGCCGCCTCCATCTGACTTTCTAAATCCGAAAGGCTGTCTCCTGCCTCTTTCAGTTCTTTATCCACCGCCTCGATATAGGCGCTTACGTCTTCTTTCAGGCTATCCAGCTCTGTCAGCTTTTCCCGGATCCGCTCCTGTTCTTCCTCGATGGCATCAATCCTCTCCTGCCTGCTCTCAAGCTCCTCAGAGGCCCCCGCCTTTGGTAGACTTCCCATAAGAAAAAGCACTGCCGCGAATATCGCGGCCAGTCTTTGGTATTTCCATTTCATGCTGTTATTCCTCACGCTTTTAAATGCTTCCGGATGGAAAAGAAGCTTCCGAAAAGTCCGATTCCAAGTCCCAGCCCCAAGGAAATGGGAACCAGCACCCGAAACACCTGCCCCACCGGGAGCAGAGTCAGTATTCTGGATAAAATGCTCATACGGCTCAAGCAGAACCGCACCGCATAACCATAGGCATAGTAGACCACCACCAGTGGAATTCCCGCGCCAAAGGCTCCAATAATCAGTCCCTCCACCACAAAAGGCGCCCGGATCAGAAAATTGGTAGCGCCGATCATACGCATGATCCGGATTTCCTCTTTCCTGGCGCTGATGGTGATGGCAATGGTATTGCTGATCAGAAAGACCGCCACAAACAAAAGAATCAGGATAATCGCCATGGACACATAACCCACCAGATTGTTGATTCCGGAAAGCCCTGCCGCCGCAATCTCCGAATAATTGACCCGGCGGATGCCGTCGATGGTCTTTAAATATTCCACAAATTCTTTCTGGTCAGCCAGATCTTCCAGATAAATTTCATAGGATGCACTGTTGGCCAGCGGGTTGTCCTTCGCGAACCCCTCCGCCAGCTGCGGCGCCTCATGGAAATAATCCTTCTGATAAGTTTCCCACGCTTCTTGGGCAGAAATGTAACGGAGCCCCGCCACGCCTTCCCTGGCCTCAATGACATCTCCGATGGCAAAAATCTCCTCTTCAGAAAGCCCTTCATCAAAAAATACGGTCACCCCCACCGTATTTTCCAGATTTTTCACCATAAACTGGACATTGGTCACAATGGCATAAAAAATGCAGAACAGGAAAATGCAGGTAGCCATGGTTCCCACGGAAGCCAGCGAAAACAGCTTATTCTTCCGGATACTGTGAAAACCCTGCCTTGTACAATACCACAGTGTACTAATTCTCATTTTCGTACCCGCTTTCTCTCCTGTCTGTCACAAGCTCGCCCCGCTTCATGGTAATGACCCGTTTTTTCATCTTGTCCACAATCTCCTTGCTGTGCGTCACCACCACCACCGTGGTCCCCATCTCATTGATCTCCTCCAGAAGCTTCATGATCTGCCAGGCGTTGCCCGGGTCCATATTCCCGGTAGGCTCGTCTGCCAAAAGGATCTCCGGGCGGTTCACAAGGGCCCTGGCAATGGCCACCCGCTGCTGCTCACCGCCGGAAAGCTGGCTGGGCAGGGATTTGTATTTGGAGGACAGGCCCACCATGGCCAGCACCTCAGGGACCCGTTTCCGGATCTCCCTGGTGGGTGTCACCACCACCCGCTGGGCAAAGGCCACATTCTCATAGACATTCTTATCTTTTAACAGACGAAAATCCTGAAAAACAACCCCCAGATGCCTTCTGTACCTGGGTATCATTTTTCGCTTCATCCCCGTAAGATCGATGCCATTCACGCGAATCTTACCGGAGGTTGCTTCCACTTCTTTTAACAGCATCCTGATGAGCGTCGTCTTCCCGGAACCGCTGTTTCCCACAATAAAGACAAACTCTCCCTTCTCGATCTTCAGGCTTAAATCCCGCACTGCCTTTGTCTCCCGGTCAGTGGCTTTGTCATAAGTCTTGTTTACATGTTCAAATACGATCATGAAAAAACCTCAATTCTAGTTATCCAGCGTCTCAATATAATTCATGTATTTCACTACCATGAGGGCAATCTTGAAGGTAATGGCATCCTCAAAGACCCGAAGGTCAAGACCAGTACTCTTTTGCAGCTTATCCAGCCGGTAGACCAGTGTATTTCTATGGATGTAAAGTTGCCTGGAAGTCTCAGACACATTCAGGTTATTCTCAAAAAATTTATTGATGGTGGTTAAGGTCTCGTCGTCCAGATCGTCCGGAGACTTCCCGTCAAAAATCTCTTTGATAAACATCCTGCAAAGAGACACCGGCAGCTGATAAATCAGGCGGCCAATCCCCAGATTGTTGTAAGCCACAATGTTCTTGTCACTGTAAAAGATCTTTCCCACGTCCAGAGCCATCTTGGCTTCTTTGTAAGAGCGGGATACTTCCTTTACCTCATTTACAATGGTCCCATATGCCACATGGACTGTGGCCATAGCTTCTGTGTTCAACATATCCAGAATCATCTTGGCTACTTTTTCCATATCCTCGTAGCTTTCCCCTAGCTTAAGCTCTTTCACCAAAATGATGTTCTTTTCATCCACGGCTGTGATGAAATCCTTCGATTTGGCAGAAAACATGCTCTTTACTGTCTCAAGAGCCACCGTGTCATTCTCCGTCTGGGTCTCAATGACAAACACCACCCGGCGCACATTGATATCAATATGGAGTTTCTTCGCCCGATTATAGATATCTACCAGAAGCAGATTGTCAAGCAGCAGGTTCTTGATAAAATTATCCTT
>JAAWBT010000074.1 GCA_022792835.1 Lachnospiraceae bacterium
CAAGCAGCAGGTTCTTGATAAAATTATCCTTGTCAAACCGCTCCTTGTAAGCCACCAGAAGATTCTGGATCTGGAATACAACCACCTTTCCAGCCATATAGGCATCGTCTCCCGCCCCTCTGGCCAAAAGTACATACTCCAGCTGATGCTCATCAAACACTTTGAAAAATTGGTATCCCTGGATCACCTGGCTGTCTGCCGGTGATTCTACGAATGCCAGTACAGAAAATTCATATTCCTCTGCATCGGGAAATGTAGTTGCCAGGACCTTTCCCTCTGTATCGCAGATACACAGCTCAATTCTCATGATCCCTTTCAGGCCTTCAATGGTGTTCTGCAAAATCTGATTTGATATCATATTTTCACTCCTATTACATGCTGTTTTTCGTCTATTAGTTATATTTTAAATTCATACGCAATCCATCCTCACTTTATCTTAATGCATAAAGGGCAAAAATGAAAGAGTTTTTAGAATTTTTTTATGAGATTTTTTAAAAAGAAAGCGGAGAATCCCACTCTGCAGGATTCTCCACCTCTATTCTTTATAAAATCGCCTCGCCGGTTTCTTTGTCAAAGAAGAAAAATTCACAATCTGTCCCTGGCCTGGTCTCCTCTGCTCCGTCTTCCATCTCATAAGACCGGCTCGTCGTATAGCCGAGAAGCACGCTCTTTCCCAGATATCCGCCCCTCTCCAGACGGCCTACCCAATCCGGAGGCACATCGATGCTGAAGCCGCACCCCACTGCCTCCACTGTCGTCTTTCCTTTGTCGATCTTCACCTCGCTGCTTCCAAAAGCCGGCCCGTTCATAAACTGAGCCACAAAGAAATTGCGCGGATTCTTTTTAAGCTCCTTTGGACTCCCCACCTGCACAATATGTCCTCGGCGCATGACAACAGTCCGCCTTCCCATAAGCGCAGCTTCTTCCGGATCATCCGTGACATAAACCAGGGTCTTTTGGATTTCATCGTATAAACTCTTTAACCGTTCTCTCGCTTTTTTTCTGGCGGGAGCATCCAGGCTTCCCAGAAGATCCAGCATCAAAAATGCTTCCGGAGAGCGGACATTGGCCCTCGCCATGGCAACATACTGCTTCTGCAGGTCATTGAGTTCTCTGGGATAACAAGGCAGCAGACTCTCTATTTTAAAAATCTTTGCATTCTTCTCCACCACAGGCCGGATGGTTTCCTCCGCCTCTCCCTTAAGTTTCATCGGAAACGCAAGATTGTCATAGACGCTCATACCGGGATAGAGGGTAAAATGCTGAAAAATCATCCCCATATTCCGCTTTTCGGGGCTGCTGTTCCTGATGGTCTCGCCGCCGATTTTTAGCTCTCCGGCATTTACTGGCTCCATTCCGGCAATCATGCGCAGAACGGTCGCTTTCCCAGATCCTTTTGGCCCGGTCAGCACAATAAACTCCCCGTCGCCGATATCCAGACTGAAATCCTTCACTGCCGTCTTTCCGTTGGGAAATATTTTTGTCACATTTCGAAATGAAATCGCTGCCATCTGTCCGCCCTCCTGCCCTGGATAAATAGTTAAGGAAACGATGGTTTAATCAGCGTTTCCTTAGTAACATCATACCCCACCCCCCTGCAAAAAGCCATAAACGAAATTAACAAAAAGCCTTTTTCCTCTTTAGCAACTTTGCACAGCCCATCTTAAGGCCGCTATGCATTCTGCCTTTTTCCAGCATTTTCCTGTTAAGTTTTATCATATATTTTACTATAGAAATCGAAGCTCCTCTCTTTTCTTCAAACAGCCCCCACTGCCTCAAGAAACCATTCCAGCTCTTCTCCTTCCAGATAAGGAGACAGTGCAGCTTGAACCTGTCTGTGATAAGCGTTCAGTCTTTTTATATCTCTCTCATCCATTTCCGCCCAGTCCACAGCCTCAAGATCAATGGGCGCCAGAGTCAAGTGCTCAAATTCCAGAAACTGTCCATACTGGTTCTTTTCTGCCTTTCTGCATAAAAGCAGGTTTTCTGTCCGGATCCCGTATTCTCCTTCCAGATAAACCCCCGGTTCATCGGATGTGACCATACCCGGAAGAAGCACAGCAGTTTCCGGGCCTTCCGGCGGCAGCTTCCAGCGAAAAGCATTGGGTCCCTCATGGACATTTAGAAAATACCCCACCCCGTGTCCGGTCCCATGCTGGTAGTCAAGCCCCATGGCCCAGAGGGGTTCTCTGGCCGCATAATCCAGGCTGGCCCCCCGGCAGCCCTGTAAGAATTTCGCATCCCCAAGAGCCAGCATCCCCTTGAGCACTGCCGTGAAATGTTTTTTCTGTCTCCCGTTCAAAGGCCCAAGGGCAACGGTCCTTGTAATGTCTGTGGTTCCTTCCAGATACTGTCCTCCGGAGTCCACCAAAAAGAACCCTTCCGGCGAAAGGACTGCCCCCTCCTTAAGCGGCTGGTAATGGGCCAATGCCCCGTTGGCCCCGGCGGCGCAGATGGCGGGGAAGCTTGGTCCCGTATAATGCTCCTGCTCTTTTCTGTATGTTTCCAGACGGTCGGCGGCCTGTGTCTCGGTGATGGGCATGGAATCTATATTCTTTTTCAGCCAGCAGAGAAATTTTGTCACCGCAACGCCGTCCTTTATATGGGCCTTCTTAATATTCTCTATCTCCACCTGATTTTTGACCGCCTTCATGGAGGCAGACGGATTCGGGCCATCTGTCATGGAACAGACGGCCTGCAGACAATTCCATGCCTGCTCATTGACCTTTCTGCTGTCGGCAAGCACGCTTTTATGGCCGCAGATAAGTGGAAGCTTCTCAAAAAAATGGTCATAGGAACAAAGCTGAAGGCCATCCTCCAAAAGCTCCTCTCTGACTGCCTCAGGCACCACGCCATCCTGCACAAACAGCCATGCCTCCTCCAGAGAAAGAATCAGGTAGCTGAAAAATACCGGATTGCAGGCAATGTCATTTCCCCGAAGATTGGTAATCCAGGCAATATCGTCCAGGGTTGTTATCACATGGAAATTTGCCTCTTCTTTCTTCATCTGCTCCCGGATTCTCGCCAGTTTTTCTTTTCGGCTTTCTCCTGTATAGCAAAGATCCAGGGAAAATACCGGATTCGCCGTGGGGGCCGGCCTTCCTTCCCAGACTTCCTCCGGCAGATCAAGCAGGCAGACTCCGCCCTTTTTTTCCTCTGCGATCCGCCTCATATCCTGGCCGAATTTCCGACTCACCACAGTTCCGTCATAAGCCAGGACTCCCCTTTCCGGAAGTCTTAAGGCAAGTTCCTCCTCCAGAGAAGGGACTCCGTCTTCCCCTGATTTGTACAGGATAATACCACTTCCAGAGAGCTCTTTCTGGGCCTGCAGAAAATATCTTCCGTCAGTCCAGAGCCCCGCCCAGTCCGCCGACACCGCAAGAGTCCCCGCAGAGCCGGTAAAGCCGGACAGATACTTCCTGGCCATAAAATGTTCTCCCAGATATTCGGAGCCGTGAGGGTCTGCCGTTGGAATCACACACAGAGCAATTTCGTGTCCTTCCATCGCTTTCCTGAGAGCTTCTATTTGTTCCCTTGCCATCACAAGCTCCCTCCCTGGCCCTTAAAATAGTCTTCAGCCGCCGAAAGAGTCCGGTCCATATCCTCTTTCGTGTGGGCTGCCGACAGGAACAATGCCTCAAACTGGGAAGGGGCTACGTAGATTCCCCGGCCGAGCATATGACGGAAATACCGGCCAAAGGCTTCTGTGTCGGAGGTCTTTGCCGAGACATAATCCCGAACCGGTTCTTTTGTAAAAAAGAGACAGCTGAGAGAACCAACCCCTGTCACCTGGCAGGGCGCCTGGAACCGTTCCACCAGGTTTTTAAGCTCCTTCCGGAAGGAATCTCCCATGCGGTTGACTTTCTCATAAATCCCGGGATCTCCCTTTAATATATGAAGTCCGGCAATGCCCGCGGCCATGGCCACTGGGTTTCCGCTCAGGGTTCCTGCCTGGTAGACCCGTCCCAGAGGAGCCACCATCTCCATAATCTCCCTCCTGCCGCCATAAGCGCCGACAGGCATACCCGCGCCGATGATCTTTCCGAAGGTAGTCAGATCCGGTGTCACGCCATAATACCCCTGGGCTCCTGTTAGGCCAAGCCGGAAGCCGGTGATCACCTCATCAAAGATCAGAAGGGCCTTTTCCTCTGTACAGATTCTCCGAAGTCCTGTCAAAAAGCCCTCTTCTGGCGTCACCACTCCCATGTTGGCCGCCACAGGTTCCACGATCACCGCTGCGATCTGCCCCGGAAACTGGGCAAACAGTTTCTTTACGCTTTCCAGGTCATTGTAGCCTGCTGTCAGCGTATCGGCTGCACAGCCCTCTGGAACCCCGGCGCTGTCCGGCACACCTCCCGTCATGACGCCGGAGCCTGCCTTCACCAGCATGGAATCGCAGTGGCCGTGATAGCAGCCCTCAAATTTCACGATTTTATCCCGGCCTGTGTAGCCTCTCGCCACCCGCAGGGCCGACATGACTGCCTCTGTGCCGGAATTAACCATACGCACCAATTCAACGGAAGGCACAAAACCACAGACAAGCTCCGCCATCTCTACTTCTGCCTCACAGCTTGCGCCAAAGCTTAAGCCCCGCTCTGCTGCCTTCACCGCTGCCTCTGTGACAGCCGGATGGCTGTGTCCCAGGATCATGGGCCCCCAGGACCCGACAAAGTCCAGATACACATTTCCATCTGCATCTGTCATCTTCGCTCCCCCGGCGCTGGCGATGAAACGGGGTTTTCCGCCCACCGCCTGGAACGCCCGCACCGGACTGTTGACCCCTCCTGGGATCACCTTTCCTGCCCGCTCAAATAATACTTCCGATCTGTTCATAACTGTCTCCCTTCCTTTTATCCGATCCGGCCCTCGTCCATAAATTTTGCCAGTTCTTTCGCATAATATGATAACAGCACGCCGGCACCGGCCCGGTATATGGAAGCCGCAGCCTCACAGACCACCGCGGCCTCGTCGATCCATCCTTTCATGGCAGCTGCCTTGATCATGGCATATTCCCCGCTGACACTGTAAGCCGCCACCGGGACATGGACCTGCTCCGACACTCTCCGGATCACGTCCAGATAGGAAAGGGCCGGCTTTACCATAACAAGGTCTGCCCCCTCCTCCACATCCAGAAGCGCCTCTTTGAGCCCTTCCTTCACATTGTGGTAATCCATCTGATAGGTCTTTCTGTCCCCAAAGGCCGGTGCCGAATCGGCTGCCTCCCGGAACGGTCCGTAAAAGGCAGACGCATACTTCACCGCATAGGACATAATAGGCGTCTCCTCATGGCCGTTCTCATCAAGAATCTGCCGGATGGCCGCCACCCGCCCGTCCATCATAACTGAGGGGGCCACCATATCCGCCCCCGCCTGCACATGGGAGAGAGCTGTCTTTGCCAGAAGGGGCAAGGTCTTGTCATTGTCCACATCATGGCCGCCAAGGGCGCCGCAGTGGCCGTGGGACGTGTATTCGCACATACACACATCCGTAATATAGTAAAGCTCCGGCACAGCCTTTTTTCCTGCTGCCAGGGCTTTCTGGATAATCCCCTCCTCTGCCCACGCACTGCTCCCCTGTTCATCTTTCGTCTCCGGTATGCCAAAAAGCATAATAGAAGAAACTCCTGCCTCCGCCACCTCTTCCAGAGCAGCCGGAAGCATGTCTAGGCTGTAATGATACTGTCCCGGCATGGAAGGGATCTCATGGCGGATCCCCCTTCCCTCTGTAACAAACATGGGGTAGATCAGAGAAGACTTATCCATCCTGGTCTCCCGTACCATCTTCCGCAGCGTTACATTTCCCCTCAGTCTCCTGGGGCGTTTTACCATATTCATTTTATCCTCCCTCCTCCAAAGTTTTCCTGTCCGGAAACCTCCAGAAGTTTCTCTACCATACTGTCTATTGTGGCCTGTTCTGATACCAAGGTCTGAATCCCGTATTTTTTCGCTTCTTTTTCCGTCTGCGCTCCGATACAGAGCCCCTGCACGGCCCCATAATCCAGTTTTGGATAAAGCGCCGCAAACCCCCGGACCGTGGATGCGCTTGTAAAGGTCACGATATCCCCTTTCTGAATCTTTGGCAGAACTCCTCCTGAGACTGCCGTTTTGGTTCGGTAGACAGGTATATCGTCAAAGGAAATTCCTGCTTTCACAAGGGGACTGGTCACTTCCTCTGTCCCAATGTCTGCTCTCGGAAGAAGCAGCCGCTCTCCTGGCTTCATTTCTTCTGCCAGCAGTCTTCCCAGGGCTTCTCCCGTAAAAGGTTCTGCTCTAAGGTCCGCAAAAATCCCCCTTCTTCCAAGGGCCTTCTCTGTGGCCGGCCCAATGACCGAAAACTGGATCCCGGACAGGGATCGAATATCCATCCCCTTCTCATATAGCCTGTCAAAAAAGCTGTCCACTCCTTCCGCACTGGTGAAGGCAATCCACCCATACTCTCTCATCCGGGAAAAAGCTGCATCCAAGGCTGCATTCTCTGCAATCGGTTCTGTCTCAATGGCCGGAAGCAGGATTACTTCCGCCCCGAGAGCCGTAAGCTTTTCTGCCATTTTACGACTCCGCTTTTTGGGCCTGGTCACAATCACCCGTCTCTTTCCAAGGGGCCTTTTTTCCGCCCATCGGAAGGTCTCCAAGAGGCTGCATACCTTTCCCACTACGATCAGAGCCGGAGAAACGATGGTTTCCGGATCCATCTCTGCCTCCAGCTTTTCCAGGGTGGATACAATCTGCCTCTGATCCGCCGTAGTCCCTCTGGAGATGAGAGCCGCAGGCATGTCTTTGCTCATTCCCGCTTCCATAAGCCCCCGGCAGATGGCCCCAAGTTCGCCAAGGCCCATATAAAAGACCAGGGTCCCGTCAAGCTTTGCGAGAGTCTGAAAATCCAGCTGTTCTTCGCTCCCCCGCTTTTTGTGGGCCGTAATCAGATGGAGAGAGGAACAGTAGTCCCGGTGGGTCACAGGAATTCCCGCATAAGCACAGACCGCCGAGGCCGCAGTCACCCCTGGCACCACCTCAAAGGCAATGCCGTGGGCTGCCAGAAGCTCCAGTTCCTCGCCGCCCCGCCCGAAGATGAAAGGATCGCCGCCTTTCAGCCGCACCACCCGTTTCCCCTCGCTGGCCTTCTCAAAAAGGAGCCGGTTGATGTCTTCCTGGGGCACCGGATGGTTTCCGGAACGCTTCCCCACGTCAATCTTTTCTGCTTCTTCCGGCAGCATCTGCAAAATTCCGGGGCCCACCAGCCGGTCATAGACCACTACCTGAGCCTCTTTTAAGACCTGGGCTCCCTTTATGGTAAAGAGTCCTACGTCTGAGGGGCCGGCTCCCACCAGCCAGACCTTCCCGGCCTTACTGCTTTTTCTGAGTTTTTCCCGCAGATTTTTTGCCAGGGCGATTCCCAGTTTCTCTCCTTCTTCTGCCGGGCCCGCCGTCTCCCCAACGATATGCCGTCCTGTCTCTTCCTCATAATAAAGGCCCTTCAGGCTCAGCATTCCATCCGCCTGTATTTTTGCGTGGGCAGCGATAGGCGAAGAGCAGCCTCCGTTTAAGTGCCGGACAAAGCCCCGTTCTGCCTGCGCTTCCTGCCAGGATTCTCTGTTGTCAATGCAGTCCAGATAAGAGTAATCCTCTCCTTCCCGTCCCTGAACTGCCAGAATCGCCTGGCCGGCCGCCGGGATCATCTCTTCCGCATCCAGGTATTCATCAATCCGGTCAGAAAGCCCCAGACGGGCTAACCCAGCCGCCGACAGCACGATGGCATCATACCCGCCTTCGTCCAGCTTCTTCAAGCGGGTCAGTACGTTTCCCCGAAGCAGTGAAAACTCTGCCGCCGGAAACATGGCCTTTAACTGAAGCTTCCGCCGTTGGCTGGATGTCCCGATCACAAAGGGCCTGCCATCTTCCGGTTTCCATCTTTTTCGCCCTCTCGGATAGATTAACACATCCCGAACATCTCCCCGCCCAGACAGGGCGACAATCGGCATCCCCTCGGGCTGCTCCATGGGCATATCTTTTAAACTGTGGACAGAAAAGTCAATCTTCCCATCCTTAAGAGCTTTGTCTAACTCCTTTACAAACAGTCCTTTCCCCCCTACCTCGTCCAGACTCCTGTCTAAAATCACATCACCGGTGGTTTTCATTGTCACCAGCTCGAAAGTCAGTTCCGGGTGACATTCCTCCAGTCTTTGCAGAAGAAGCATGGTCTGCTCTACGGCCAGTTTGCTTTCCCGGCTGCCCACCCGGATCACTTTTTTCTTATCTTCCATTCATCCTCACCCCTGCTATGTTCTATGAAACCATATTTCTCCGAAAACAGCCTGTTGATCTCTGCCGCCGCCTCCTTTGCCAGTCTGTGGGCTTTCCCCTCGGCGCAGACCCCTGCTGTCAAAATTCCCACCCTGGCAATTCCCGGAAAATAGAAATCACACTCTTCTTTTTTATCTGCTACATTGACAGGAATTCCCGCTTCCCGGCACCAAAGCGCCACCTGATGATTGACACTTCTGTCATCTGTCGCCGTTACCACGAGTATGGCCTGTTTTATATCCTCTTTCACAATTTCCCGAAGCTCACAGTTTACAATCCCAGCCTCCCAAAGTTCCCTCACCTCATCAGAAAGCTCTGGAGAGACCACAAGCACGTCTGTCCCAAAATCTGCCAAAGTCCGGATTCGCCTTGTTCCGATCTTCCCGGCCCCGGCCACCACTGCTTTTTTTCCTTCTAATTCTATAAACACCGGAAATCTCATGTTCTGTCTCCACTTCTATTCCAGTTCTTCTGCAGACCGGAGCAAGCCTTCCAGGCAGAGCCTAAAGCCTTCTGGCGCCATATCCTCTCTGAGCCCGTAGCACAGTTTTGCCACCACCTTGGCTGCCGACCGTTCAATGGCCTGTCTCAATTCTTCTCGCTCTTTTCCTTCCAGGGAATATTGTTTCAGTTCTTTTTTTAGCCGGGCCGCAGTGTCTTCCCCGGCCATTTTTGCGATTTTCTTTACCACGGGTACATACTCCCGGAAGGCATACCACTGCTCATATTCCAGCTCATATTTTTTCAGGATCTCATCCGCCACCAAGATCTGTCTCTGATCTCCCTCTGACTTAATGGTATCAAAACTGTCCATGTCAAAGAGCCTGATTCCCGGCATATTCCCCAGCTCCGGTTCAATGTCCCTTGGAATGGCCAGGTCAATGAGAACTTTTTCTTCTCTCCCCAGATATTCCTCTGCCCGCCCTTTTGTCAATGTATAGTGAGGGCTTACTGTCGCACTCACAACAAGATCCATCTCAGGAAGTGCCTCATACCGGTCCTGATAATCAATGACATGACAGCCGGCCGGTATCACAGCTTCTTTCGCTTTATATTGACGCAAAGTCATAGATACCTTTCCGCCAAGACGGACAAGAGTGGCTGCCGCCAGTCTGCCGATTTCTCCATTTCCGATAACCAGACAGCGTTTCCCTGAAATCGGGATCCCTTCCCGCTCCAGAAGCTCTCCCATGGCGCCTGCCACTGACCGGTCCACATTGGCCAAAAGCACTTTGCTCTTCACCTTTTTCGCCCCTGTGATGGCAGTGCGGAATAAGATCTCCAGAACGGAATCCAGCGCCCCCTGCTCTCTGGCCATATCCACTGCCCGCTTTACCTGGGTAATGATCTGATCATCCCCAAAGATCTGTGACCGCAATCCACAGGAAAGCTCCATCAGGTAATGGACTGCTGCCTTCCCCTCCTGCACAGTAAAATATGTTCCATATTCCGAGACAGGAAGCCCCTTTTCCAAACAGAGAAGCGCTGCCACATCCAGACTGTCGAAAACCTCATCCTCTCCGCTGATCCAGTATTCCGTCCGGTTACAGGTAGAAATGATGACGCAGCCCGTCACCCCTGGAATCTGTCTGCTCTCCTCAAGGGCCCGTTCCACCATGGACGTTGTCATGGAAAACTGTTCCCGTACTTCCACCGGAGCTTTCTTGTAATCAATTCCGGCCATTTTTATCTTCAATGTGCTGTTCCCCTTTTCTGATTTTAATCTGAACCCATTATAGCATAATCACGTAAAAAGTACAGAACTGTTTAAAGAGCCCGTATGTCCTCTGGCCTTTTGGCACCTTCCTTTTAGTTTCTCATATATTATTATTAACCAACCAATCCGAAAGGAGTTCTATTATTGGAACGTTATTATCAGCGCCGTGTAGACTGCAGGCGGAATCCCTGTGGCTGTGGCCAGAATTTTAACCCCGGTCCCACCCCTCGTGCGGATTCTTCCTGCGGCTGTGAGAAACCGTCCGTTGGGAACCGTCCGGATATGAACCCCCGTCCCTCCTGCTCCTGCCAACCGGTCAACCGGGCAGGTTTTAATGTCTGCCGTCCCGGAGAATGCCCTCCTGACGCCAACTCAGACATTGCCATGGGTTATGTCCCCTGGCAGCAATGGGAATGCACCTACCCCCTGAACCGGGGGCTTTTTATCGGAACCGTATTTCCGTCTCTTGATAAACCGTTTATGATCGGGAGGTGCGCAGTCAGGCCATGAATGAATTAATGACTCAGATCTATCAATACAGTTTTGCTCTCGACGACGTCCTTCTCTATCTGGATACCCATCCGGAAGACCAGGAGGCCCTGGCCTACTATAAAAATATGAAAGAAGCTAGGGAAGCTGCCGTAGGCGCTTACGAGGCTCAGTTCGGCCCTCTCACAAAAGACGGCGTAAAGGACTGTGCGGATTATTGGGTATGGGTAAACGGCCCCTGGCCCTGGGAAGGAGGTGCAAGTAAATGTGGAACTATGAAAAAAGGCTGCAGTACCCGGTAAATATCACGACGCCCAACGCAAAGCTTGCCAGTGTGATCATCAGCCAGTATGGTGGGCCTGATGGAGAAATGGGTGCCTCCATGCGTTACCTTTCTCAGCGCTATACCATGCCCTATAAGCAGGGGCAGGCGGTGCTGACAGATATCGGTAGTGAAGCCTCAGAAATGGAGTTTTCTGAGGCTTCAGCTTTTTTTAGCGTTTCTAAAGCCCCCGTAACGCCCTTTGCTACCGTAAAGCTCCACTTGTGCGGCAGCATTTTCAAATAAACATCTATGTGGTTTTTATCGTTGATTACCATTTTGTCG
>JAAWBT010000075.1 GCA_022792835.1 Lachnospiraceae bacterium
CATTCCCCAGGAGGTGGTAGCCCACGGTCTGTTTATCAATAAAGACCTGTTTGATCAATATGAACTGGCTATTCCAAGTACCCCAAAAGAGTTTATGGAATGCTGCCGGGTATTTAAAGAAAATGGGATTGAAACGCCCATAGGCGCCAACCGCTGGTGGCTGGAAAATTTCGTGCTGGCCCAGGCTTATGCTGAGCTTTATAATGGAGGAAATACAAAGGCGCAGATTGAAGCTCTCAATAACGGGACGGCAAAATATAGTGATTATATGCGTCCTGGCTTTGAATATCTGAAGGAGCTGATCGACAAAGGTTATATTGATGCCAAATCTGCCTATACCTTTGAAGCTATCGAGGGAGAAGGACCGGATTTCCTGGCTGGAAAAACTCCCATTGTTATGGCCTACTGGTCAGCAGCCAATGCAGAAACGGCTTATGGAAATGCGGATTTTAATATGCAGGTGATCGGCTTTCCCAGTGAGTTTGGACAGATGCCTGTCATTTCCATGACAGGTTATGGAATCGCTATAGAGGCTGAGCACATAGAAGAGGCTTTTGAGGTTTTGGAGATTGTCCTTTCAGATGAAGCACTAAAGCTTTATTCGGAAACAAACCAGGTCATTTCCCCTTCTAAGAATGTGGAGGTGGACTGTAGCGAAGCTTTAAAACCCCTGAATGACAGGGTAAACGAGGGAGTCTATGTCCTTGGCTCCAATGCCGGTATGAAGGTAGAGCAGTGGGGCAACACCTGCCTCATTGTACGGGAGCTTTTAAATGGAGCCTCTGTGGACGAATGCATGGCCATGTTTGATGAGCTGCAGGAGGCCTCTCTCAATCAATAAGGCGAAACTTTTCAACCTGTGCGGATAGGGAGATTGTCCATCCGCACAGGTGGAAACTTTTTTGGGGGGATATCATGAGACGGACAGTGATTATCGGCGGCGGAGCCGCTGGCATGATAGCAGCTATTGTATCGGCTAAAGAAGGGGATCAGGTGACGATTCTGGAGCATATGGATACTCTGGGAAAAAAGCTTCTTTCCACCGGGAATGGACGATGTAATCTGACCAACAAAAGACAGGAGCGCTCCTGTTACCATTCAGAAAATCCTGACTTTCCCGTTCCTGCCCTGAAACAATTTGGCTGTGAAGAAACCATCCGTTTTTTTGGGCGGCTGGGTCTGTTTTTTAAAGAACGGGACGGATATGTTTATCCCCGCGCTTCCCAGGCTTCGACTGTCCGGGAGGCGCTTCTTTCGGCACTCTCTGACAGGAAGGTTGCAATCCGGACAGGCTGCCAGGTGCATGAGATTTTGAAAGAAGCTCCTGAAGCGAACGGAGGGTTTTTGGTGTGTATGGAGGACACTTGTGTTGCCGCAGATGCCTTGGTGCTGGCCTGCGGAGGAATGGCTGCACCATTCACTGGTTCTGACGGGAGCGGCTATGATCTGGCGGCCTCTTTGGGGCACCGTCTGATTCCGCCGGTCCCGGCTCTTACGGGGCTTTTCGCTGCCGGAAGCCCTTTAAAAAAGGCCGCCGGTGTCCGAACAGATGGAACCATAACTCTATACATAGAAGAAAAGGGGAGACGGAGGTTTGTGGCTTCGGACACCGGTGAGCTTCAGATCACGGACTACGGAATTTCTGGAATTCCGGCTTTTCAGGTGAGCCGTTATGCCTCCAGGGCGATTCTGGAAAAAAAACAGGTGTCTGCAGAACTCAATTTTCTCCCGGAATATGAAGAAAAAGAGGTGTCAGCCATTCTTTTACATGCGCTTTCCCTGGATAGGGACTGCTTCCGGCTCCTCTGCGGCCTGTTTCCGGAAAAGCTGGCGGCAGTACTTCTGAAAAGGGCCGGGATCCCCCTTCATGCACTGTCCGGGCATCTGGACGAGGGACGAAAACGGAAGCTATTGGATCTTTCCTGCCGATTTCCTTTGGAGATTGTGGCAGTAAATGATTTTGCAAAAGCCCAAGTGACGGCAGGAGGAGTCGATACCAGGGAGGTCTCTTCTAAAACCATGGAGTCGAAACTTGTGCCTGGGCTTTATTTTGCCGGAGAGCTTCTGGATGTAGACGGCTGCTGCGGCGGTTATAATCTACAATGGGCATGGGCCAGCGGATTTCTGGCCGGAAAGCAGGGAAGACCATGATTCGAATGACAGGAATCAAGCTTAAGCCTCAGGAGGGAGAGGATGTGCTCCTCTCTAAAATCTGCAGAAGGCTCAGGCTTTCAAAAAAGGACATCAAAACCTACTACGTCACAAAAAAATCCATAGATGCCAGAAAAAAGGAAGCCCCTTTTTGGGTTTATCAGGTGGATGTGGAGGTGAAGGGGCGGGAGGCGGCAGTTGTGAAAGGTCTTAAGGGGCCGGATATACGGGTCGCTCAAGAGGAGGCTTACCAGTTCCCAAAGACAGGCAGAAGGTTCCGGTACCGTCCAGTTATCGCCGGTACGGGGCCTGCGGGGCTTTTCTGCGGTTATATGCTGGCCTTGGCCGGATGCGCCCCCATGTTAATCGAACGGGGAGGCCCTGTTATGGAGCGGGAGGCCGCCGTCAAGCGATTTTGGGAGACGGGGATTTTGGATACGGAATGCAATGTTCAGTTTGGGGAGGGCGGCGCAGGCACTTTTTCCGACGGGAAGCTTAACACTCTCACCAAAGACCCCATACTACGGGGCCGGAAAGTTCTGGAGATTTTCGCTGCCATGGGAGCAGGAGAGGAAATTCTTTATGAGAGCAAACCTCATATCGGGACTGATGTCTTAAAAGAGGTCCTTCAAAACATGCGCCGGGAGATGGAGCGCCTTGGCTGTGAATTTTGTTTTCACACAAAACTTGTGGATCTGGAGGTTTCCGGCGGACGACTTTGTGGTATTCATATGGAAGACACAAAAACTGGAGAACGCCACTTCACAGAGACGGCACATCTGGTTCTGGCCATCGGCCACAGTGCCAGGGACACCTTCCATATGCTGTATGAAAGGAAGCTTGCCATGCACGCCAAGGCTTTTGCCGTGGGGCTTCGGATGGAACATCCTCAGGCCATGATTCAGGCGGCCCAGTACGGGGAAGTGTTTGCCGGATGTTTTCCTCCGGCCCCCTATAAGGTGACGGCCAGGGCAGCGGACGGAAGGGGGGTGTATTCCTTCTGTATGTGTCCCGGCGGCTATGTGGTCAATGCCTCGTCGGAGAAAAACCGCCTTGCAGTCAATGGCATGAGCAACCGGGCCAGGGATGGGAGGAATGCCAACAGCGCCATTATCGTCACGGTTTCCCCGGAAGATTTTGAGCCCTCCAGAGGGAATCCAAGGGGTATGATTCATCCCCTTTGCGGCATGGAGTTTCAGCGGAAGCTGGAGGAGCGGGCCTTTTTATTGGGAAACGGCACCGTGCCCATGCAGCTTTTCGGCGATTTTAAGGAAAATCGAAAAAGTGCAGGGCCGGGAGAGGTCCTTCCAGATACCATGGGAAAAAACTGTTACGCGAATCTCAGGGGGCTTCTTCCTGACTTCGCAGACAGGGCTATTATCGAAGGGGTAGAATTCTGGGGACAGAAAATTGCAGGATTTGACCGTTATGACGCAGTTCTTTCCGGCGTGGAAAGCCGCACCTCCTCTCCGGTCCGGATGGAACGGGATGAGGGACTTATGGGAAGTATTCCCGGAGTCTATCCCTGCGGGGAGGGCGCCGGGTACGCCGGAGGAATCACTTCGGCGGCCATGGACGGAATCCGGGTGGCGGAGATGGTTGCGGCGGGAGAAAGTCAGACTTGAGGTTTTGCATTTTTACTGAAGCCAAAATATGGAAACTCAAAATTTTAGGTTCTTGCTAAAGACCTGTAAATTTGGTAAAATAGAAATGTTAGGTTGCTGTCAAACTGGAAATGAGGACATGTTACATGGACAGAAAAACGAGGCTACTGGGGAAGAGGCGGGTGGTGGTGAAAATCGGTTCCTCCTCTCTAACTCATAAATATACGGGTTTTTTGAATTTGAATAAGGTAGAGAAGTTGGCCAGGGTGCTCTGCGACCTGAGAAATCAGGGGATGGAGGTAGTGCTTGTAAGCTCTGGTGCGGGAGCTGTGGGACGAAAGACCATGGGCTATATGGAACGGCCAAATGCACTTCCTGTGAAGCAGGCCCTGGCGGCAGTGGGGCAGGCCAAGCTGATGATGACTTACCAGAAGCTTTTTTCAGAGTACAATCAGGTGGTTGCCCAGATTTTGATGACAAAGACTACCATGCTGAATGAGGAGTCCAGAAGAAATGCAAGGAACACCTTTGATGAACTTCTGCAGATGGGAGTGATCCCCATCGTCAATGAAAACGATACGGTGGCGACCCACGAGATTGAGTTTGGGGACAATGACCGCCTATCAGCCATTGTGGCGGCGGTAATCGGAGCGGATCTTTTGATCCTGCTTTCTGATATTGATGGTCTCTATGAGGACGATCCAAGGACAAATCCCTGGGCGGCCTTTATCGACGAGGTGGAAGAAATCACGGATGATCTGGTGGAAATGGGAAAAGACACTACTGGCAGCAGTGTGGGGACTGGAGGCATGTCGGCCAAGATTGTGGCTGCCAGGATGGCTACGGACGCCGGCATCGACATGGTCATTACCAGCGGCGATGAGGTGGAAAATATTTACCGGGTCCTTGACGGGGAACCGGTGGGAACCTTGTTCCTGGCCCACAAAAATAAGGATTTTGACCTGATGGAATATCTGACAGCATATTGAGAAGGCTGTTGAGATAAGCATGACACAGAATGGTTGTAAGGGAGCAATGAATCATGGTAAAAGCGGGACTTGTTTTGGAGGGCGGCGCAACCAGAGGGATCTTTACCTCCGGCGTCCTTGATTTTTTGATGGAACGGGATTTGTATCTGCCCTATGTAATCGGAGTATCGGCCGGGGCCTGCAATGGGATTGATTATGTCTCGGGACAGATAGGCCGGACGAAAAACTGCATCATTCCTCTGGACAAAAGCAGCAGGTATATCAATATCAGGCGGGTATTCAAGACGGGGAGCCTCTTTGATATGGATCTGATTTTTGATAAATATCCAAAAGAGATTTTCCCCTTTGATTTTGAGGCATATAAGAGTTCAAAAATTCGCTGTGAAATGGCTGTCACCAACTGTATTACGGGGAAAGCAGAATATTTGGACGACAGGGAAGACGCCCTGCGGCTTCTTTCCATCTGCCGGGCTTCCTGCAGTATGCCGGTGGCGTCAAAAATGGTGGAGGTTGACGGCATCCCCTATATGGACGGAGGGCTGGCAGATTCTGTCCCGGTGGCAAGAATGCTGCGGGAGGGTTACAAGAGATGTGTGGTGGTGCTTACGAGGAATGCCGGATACCGGAAGCGGCTTTCCAGACAGGCGGCGGCTATTTATCAGGCGGTCTATAAGGATTATCCGGAGTTGGTGAAAATAGCCTGCAGAAGACCTCTTGTCTATAACCGTACCATGGATCTCATTGACCGGTTGGAGGCAAAGGGACATATTTTCGTAATCCGTCCGAAAGAACCTGTTGTTTCCCGGACAGAACAGAGGCCGGAGGTTTTGGAGGCTTTTTACCGCCACGGCTATGAGATGATGAAGGAACGCTATGAGGGGCTTCTTCATTATCTGGGCCAGTGAAATTCTTCTGGAAGATTGGGAAGCAGAAAATGAGGAGCATATATGACAGAAAAAGAGATTGGCAGGATCAATGAATTATACCATAAGTCCAAGGCAGAGGGACTTACGGACGAGGAGAAAGCGGAGCAGGCGAAGCTCAGACAGGAGTACATCCTGGCAATCCGGAGGAATTTAAAGAGGACTCTGGATCAGGTGAGTATTCTGGAGCCGGACGGCTCGGTGACAGAACTGAAAAAAGTAGCGGAACGGAAGGAAAAAAGAAAGAAGGGCTCGTGATGGGACAGGACGGCTTAACGAAAAAAGAAATCCGGCGGACGGTGCGGGAGCGGAGGAAAGCTCTGACAGAGGAAATGGAAGCATCCGGAAGCAAACAGATCTGTTCGTTTGTGTGTGCGCTTCCAGAATACAGGGAAGCCGAGGTGATCTACTGCTATGTGGATTATAACCATGAGGTGAGAACCTGGCCCATCATGGAACAGGCTGTAAGGGACGGGAAGCAGGTGGCGGTTCCAAGGGTGGACGGTGAGACCATGGAGTTTTATCTGATCCAAGGCCAAGAAGATCTGGAGTCCGGTTATTCCGGTATTCTGGAACCAAAGCAGGGACTTCCCGCGGTTTCTGACGGGACGGATGCCAGGAAGCGGGCATTGTTTCTGATGCCGGGAGTGGCCTTTGACCGGAACCATCACCGGGTCGGCTACGGCGGCGGCTTTTATGACCGGTATCTGGAGGCACACCCGGAGCTTGTGACAGCGGCTTTGGCTTATGAGTGCCAGATCTTTGCTACAGTTCCCTTTGAGAAATTTGATATTCTGCCACAGATCCTCATCACAGAAACTGGAGTGAGCCGCAGAACAAAAGGGCTGGCAGATGAACTTAAGCAGATGGGAGAGAGGGCCAGAAAGGCCTCTGTGGTACTTGGAACCCTTGGAGTCTCAGAAAAAAACAGGGGCCTTCTGGCAGCGGCAGAGGCGCTTAAGGCAAACGCGGAGCAGATTCTGAAAGCCAATGAAGCAGATATGGAGGCTGGGAGAGAGCGCGGCATGCACGAGGGGCTTTTGGACCGGCTCTGTCTCACGAAGGAGCGGATTGCTTCCATGGCAGAGGGGCTTACTCAGGTGGCCTCACTGGACGATCCGGTGGGGGAGGTCCTTTCTATGAAGAAACGGCCAAACGGCCTGGTGATCGGTGAGAAACGGGTGCCCTTGGGGGTCATCGGGATTATTTATGAGTCCAGGCCCAATGTGACCGCCGATGCCTTTGGCCTTTGTTTTAAGGCGGGGAATGCGGTGATTTTAAAAGGCGGAAGCGACGCTTTACAATCCAATCTGGCCATTGCCTCTGTGATCCGGGAAGCCCTCACAAAATGCGGCCTTCCTGGGGATTCTCTGCAACTTGTGGCGAGTACGGACCGTGAGACGGCGAGGCTTCTCATGCGGATGAACGGCCTCCTTGATGTGCTGATTCCCAGGGGAGGAGCGGGCCTCATCCGCACGGTGGTGGAGAACAGCACAGTTCCGGTTATTGAGACAGGGACAGGGAACTGCCACATTTTTGTGGATGAGAGCGCGGATCTTTCCATGGCGGCAGATATTATCATCAATGCAAAGACGCAGCGGATCGGTGTCTGCAATGCCTGTGAGTCTGTGCTGATCCATAAAAACATTTCCAAAGAGCTTTGGGATATGCTTGCCGGCAGACTTTCCGAAAGCCATGTGGAGATCCGCGGAGATGAGATGGTCTGTTCCTTGGTGCCAGAGGCAGTGAAAGCTTCCGAAGAAGACTGGGGAAAGGAATATCTGGATTATATTCTGTCGGCAAAGACAGTGGACTCTGTGGAGGAGGCCATTGCTCATATCAACCGGTATAATACCAAGCATTCCGAGGCCATTATCACCAAAAGTTATGGGAATGCCCAGAAATTTTTGGATGAGGTGGATGCGGCTGCTGTTTATGTCAATGCGTCGACCAGATTTACGGACGGCTTTGAGTTCGGCTTTGGGGCTGAGATTGGGATCAGCACTCAGAAGCTTCACGCCAGAGGTCCCATGGGCCTCACAGCCCTCACGACGACGAAATACATTATTTACGGAAACGGGCAGGTTCGCCCGTGAAAGGAGTTTCCCAGGTGGATTCTTACGACATGAGCCTGGCGGCGGCCCCGGATAGGGAGCCGGCCCGTCAGCAGTATTTTATGAAACGGCTGCGGGAAGTGGTGGTGAAAAAAAGCCGGGAGTATGGCCGCCCTCTGACGGCCTGCATAAAGACCTTTGGCTGTCAGATGAATGCCAAGGATTCGGAAAAGCTTTTGGGTATTCTCCTCCGGGCCGGCTTTACGGCATCAGAGGACGAAGCTTCGGATTTTGTTCTCTATAATACCTGCACGGTCCGGGACAATGCCAACCAGCGGGTCTACGGGCGGCTGGGGTATCTGAATCGCTTAAAACAGAAGAACCCGGAGATGACCATTGCTCTGTGCGGCTGCATGATGCAGGAGCCTTCTGTGGTGGAAAAAATCAAAAGAAGCTACCGGTTTGTGGATCTTATTTTCGGCACTCACAATATTTTCCGGCTGGCTGAGCTTCTTTTTCTCTGTTATGAGAAAAAAGG
Organism: Lachnospiraceae bacterium; assembly: GCA_022792835.1. Classification (GTDB taxonomy): domain Bacteria; phylum Bacillota; class Clostridia; order Lachnospirales; family Lachnospiraceae; genus Lientehia. Next base: position 8,260 of record JAAWBT010000075.1, read on the forward strand.
CATGGTCGTGGATATCTGGGACGGCACGGACCAGATCGTGGAGAATCTCCCGGCCAGCAGAAAATATCCCTTTAAATCCGGCGTGAACATTATGTATGGCTGCAACAATTTCTGCAGCTACTGCATTGTCCCTTATGTGCGGGGGCGGGAGCGGAGCAGAGAGCCAGAGGACATCCTGGCGGAGATCCGTGCCCTGGCAGAGGACGGTGTGGTGGAGGTCATGCTTCTGGGTCAAAATGTGAATTCTTATGGAAAAACCCTGGATGTGCCCATGACTTTTGCAGAGCTTCTCAGACAGGTGGCAGAAATACAGGGGCTTGAGCGAATCCGCTTTATGACTTCTCATCCAAAGGATCTGTCGGACGAATTGATTGAGGTCATGGGGGACTGCCCGAAAATCTGCCGTCACCTGCATCTGCCTCTCCAGTCAGGAAGTTCCCGGATCTTGAAAAAAATGAACCGGGTCTATGACAAGGAGCAGTATCTTAAGCTTGCGGCAAAGATTCAGAAGGAAATTCCCGACTTGTCTCTGACCACAGATATTATCGTAGGCTTTCCTGGGGAGACGGAAGAGGATTTTGAGGAAACCCTGGATGTGGTGCGCCGGGTGCGTTTTGACAGCGCTTTTACTTTTATTTATTCCAAACGGACCGGCACTCCGGCTGCCGCCATGGAAGACCAGGTGCCAGACGAGGTGGTGAAGCCCCGGTTTGACCGGCTCTTAAAGGAGGTCCAGCAGATTTCTTCGCAGGTCTGCGGGAAAGATGTGGGAAAGACCATGACAGCCCTGGTGGAAGGGATGGATACTCATGACCCTTCGCTGGTCACAGGACGACTTAGCAACAACATTATGGTTCATTTTCCAGGAGATGCTTCGGACATCGGAAAGCTGATTCCGGTTATGCTTACGGAATCAAAGGGGTTTTATTACATGGGGAAAAAACTTCCGTAGACAGGGAGGAGTTATGGAGATAAAAGGTTTTTGGGCAGACGGCGAAAAACGAAAAACGGCGGTGACAGTCACGCTGATGGTTGTCTTCTTCACCTGTATGCTGCTCCTTGTGTGGGCTTTTTCTGCAAAGGTATTAAAACCGGCCGGCTTCGGAATGGCTTCTCCCAGGGAGTCGGAAAACCTGTGGCGGCTTCGGCTTTCCTCCCGGCTTCCCTGCATTTACAGAGAAAACTCCAGCGAAGAGGGAGGAAAGCTTACCTATGAGCGGTTCTCACAGGGCGATACCATGTACTGTGCTTATTTCGGCCTTTTGAATATCCGGACAGAGCCAGATGCGGATGCGGCTGTGGCCGCCAGGATTTCTTATGGAGATGCCATCCAGGTGTTCTGGAGAGAGGATTCTGGCTACGTGCGGGTACGCTACCAAAAGCCCCACACAGCCGATGTTGTGGAGGGCTACTGTGTTATCGAGGAGCTTTCTGAAACAGTCCCCTCCGACGGGCGGGTGTTTCTGGATATTCCCAGTTATAAACAGTACGATTCCCGCTGGGGAGAGCTCCCTTTGGGGGACAGCTACGAGACCATCGCCTCTGCCGGATGTGCCACCTCCTGCCTTGCTATGTCTTACTCTTACCTGGAGGGAATGGCCATCACACCGGACGGCATGGCCGATCGGCTGTTCTATGACGAGGAGGGAAACCTGGGCTTTCCCAAGGTCTATGAACGAAACTGGGATACCAACTATCTGGAGCTTTCTCTTTTGCAGCTGAGGGAAGGGATTCCTGTGCTTATCGGCGGCTTTACGCAGGACAAACATCCCCACTGGGTTTTGATCACCGGATATACCGGGGACGGGGGCGAGCTGAACGCATCCGATTTTCTGATTCACGATCCCGCCTCAGAAGAACGCCCCACTCTGGCAGAATTTTTCCGGGATTATCCCATTTACAACAAAATCGTCTACTACAAAGGAGAGGTGTGAACGTGGCAGCACAGCAGCAGTTATCCCCCATGATGCAGCAATATATGGAGACCAAGAAGCAATATCCCGGCTGTATTCTTTTTTACCGGCTGGGAGACTTTTATGAAATGTTTTTCGAGGATGCAAAGACGGTCTCCAGGGAGCTGGAGCTTACCCTGACAGGAAAGGAATGCGGTCTTTCGGAACGGGCGCCCATGTGCGGCGTCCCTTATCATGCGCTGGACACCTATTTGAGCCGTCTGGTCCAGAAAGGATATAAGGTGGCCATTGCCGAACAGATGGAGGACCCCAGACAGGCCAAAGGCCTTGTGAAGCGGGAGGTGATCCGGATTGTGACGCCGGGCACTCTTCTCGACAGTCAGGCTTTGGACGAGACGAAAAACAATTATCTCATGTGTATTGTCTATATGGCGAGATCCTTTGGGGTGGCAGTGACGGACATTACCACAGGAGAGTTTCTGGTGACAGAGCTTTCTTCCATCCGAGCCCTCCTTGACGAGATCTATAAACATACCCCTTCGGAGATCATCTGCAACGAGGCGTTTTATATGTCGGGCGTGGATCTGGAAGCCTTGAAGGGGCGGGTGAATTTTCTTGCCACGGCTCTGGATAACCACTATTTTGACGAAGAACTCTGTACAGATACTTTAAAGAAACACTTCCATGTGGAGCGGCTGGAGGGCCTTGGACTTGAGGATTACAAGATCGGCCGGATGGCTTCTGGGGCCGCCCTCCTTTATCTTCTGGAGACTCAGAAAAACTCTCTCAGCCATATTACAAAGCTGACTCCTTACCGCTCCGGCAAATACATGCTCATCGACACCTCCACCAGAAGGAACCTGGAGCTTTTGGAGACCCTCAGAGAAAAGCAGAAGCGTGGCTCCCTTCTCTGGGTCCTGGACAAGACCAGGACAGCCATGGGGGCAAGGCTTTTGAGAAGCTTCATCGAACAGCCTCTCATTGACCCAGAAGAGATCATTCGCAGGCTGGATGCAGTGGAAGAGCTAGGTAGCGCCTACATTACCAGGGAGGAGCTGGTTGAATACCTGAATCCCATTTACGATCTGGAACGGCTCATCGGGCGGATCTCCTACCAGACCGCCAATGCCAGAGACCTGATCGCTTTCAAAAACTCTCTTCAGATGCTTCCCCATATCCATCAGCTTCTAAAGGAACTCCATGCACCGCTCTCCAAGGAGTTGGAGGGGGAGCTGGACCCCTTAGAAGATCTGTCGAAACTGATCGAAGACTCCATCGTGGACGATCCGCCTCTGGTCATCCGGGAGGGAGGCCTGATCAAAGAAGGCTTTCATGCAGAAGCAGATAAGCTTAAAAAGGCCAAGACAGAGGGAAAGGCCTGGCTTGCCGAGCTGGAGGCGAGAGAGCGGGAGCAGACAGGCATCAAAAATCTCAGGATCAAGTACAACAAGGTATTTGGCTATTATCTGGAGGTGACCAATTCCTTCCTTTCCATGGTGCCGGACCATTATGTCCGAAAACAGACTTTAACCGGTTCGGAACGTTTTACCACCGATGAACTAAAGAGGCTGGAGGAAATTATTCTGGGGGCGGAGGACAAGCTGTTTATCCTGGAATATGACCTGTTCTGCCAGATTCGAAATCAGATTGCTTCTCAGGTAGAGCGGATCCAAAAGACGGCCCGCTGCATTGCCTGGGTTGACGTGCTCACCTCCCTTTCTGTAACAGCCACAAAGAACAATTATGTCCGGCCCAGGATCAATGAAAAGGGTGTCATCGACATCAGGGAGGGCCGTCATCCGGTGGTGGAGCAGATGATGCGGGATGATCTGTTCATTGCCAATGACACTTACCTGGATACTGGGGACAACCGCTTATCTGTGATCACCGGCCCCAACATGGCCGGAAAATCTACTTACATGCGCCAGACAGCCTTGATCTGCCTGATGGCCCAGATGGGAAGTTTTGTTCCGGCAAAATCAGCCAATATCGGGATCAGTGACCGGATTTTCACCAGGGTGGGAGCCTCCGATGACCTGGCCAGCGGCCAGAGTACCTTCATGGTGGAGATGACGGAGGTGGCCAATATCCTGCGAAACGCCACCAAAAACAGCCTTCTGATCCTGGATGAGATCGGGCGGGGCACCAGTACTTTTGACGGCCTTTCCATTGCCTGGGCGGTCATTGAATATATTTCAAACCCAAAGATCCTTGGCTCCAGAACCCTGTTTGCCACTCATTATCATGAGCTTACGGAGCTGGAAGGCTCTTTGAAGGGAGTCAACAATTATTGTATCGCCGTAAAAGAGATGGGGGATGACATTGTATTCCTCAGAAAGATCGTGAAAGGCGGCGCTGACAAAAGCTATGGCATCCAGGTGGCAAGGTTAGCTGGAGTGCCGGAGTCGGTTCTCGTCCGGGCAAAGGAGCTGGCGGCGGAACTTGCCGATGCAGATATCTCTGTCCGTTCCAGAGAGCTTGTTGGAGCCGCAAAGCCGGTCAAACCCCATGTGCCCAGGCTGGATGAGGTGGACTTAAAGCAGATGAGCCTCTTTGACACCATGAAAGACGACGATGTCTTAAAAGAGCTGGAGGACATGGAACTTTCTTCCATGACGCCAATCGATGCTTTAAACACCCTGTATCGGCTGCAGAATAGTTTGAAAAACCGGTGGAAGTGAGAGGAGGAGGAAGGATGCCGGAAATTAAGGTACTGAGCCAGGAGACCATCAATCAGATTGCGGCAGGTGAGGTCATTGACCGGCCGTCATCGGTGGTCAAGGAGCTTGTGGAAAACGCCATTGATGCGGGGGCCACCGCAGTCACCGTGGAGATTAAAGACGGCGGCATTTCCCTTATCCGGGTCACAGACAATGGCTGCGGGATCGAAAAAAGCCAGATCCCCACTGCATTCCTGCGCCATGCCACCAGCAAAATCCATACGGCCCTGGATCTTTTGACAGTTTCCTCTCTGGGGTTTCGGGGAGAGGCGCTTTCCAGTATCGCGGCCATCGCACAGGTGGAGCTTATCACCAAAACGGCCGGAGATCTCACAGGGACCCGCTATCAGATCCACGGGGGAGAGGAGGTTTCCACGGAGGAGATCGGCGCCCCGGAGGGGACGACTTTTCTTGTGCGGAATCTGTTTTATAATACACCGGCCAGAAAAAAATTTTTAAAAACCCCTCAGACGGAAGGCTCCTACATCAGCAGCCTGGTAGAACAGATGGCCCTTTCCAGGCCAGACGTTTCCATCCGGTTCATCCAAAACAACCAAAACAGGCTTCACACAGCGGGAAACCATAACTTAAAAGATCTGATCTATATGATCTACGGCAGAGACATTGCCGCAAATCTTCTTCCCATTGAGCGGGAGTCAGGACAGGTGAAGATCACCGGTTTTCTCGGAAAACCCATTATTTCCAGGGGGAACCGGAATTATGAAAATTATTTTATCAATGGGCGTTATATTAAAAGCAGTTTGATCAATAAGGCCATTGAAGACGGGTATCATTCTTATATGATGCAGCATAAATACCCCTTTGCAGTCCTCCATCTCACAGTGGCTTTGGAGCTTCTGGACGTGAATGTCCACCCGGCCAAAATGGAACTGCGTTTCAGCAATCAGGAAGAGATCTACAACCTGATCCAAAATGCTGTGAAGGAGACCCTTGCGGGAAAAGAGCTGATCCGGAAGGTAAGCCTTTCGGAAACTGAAAAACCTGTTCCTGAAACCAGAAAACCTTCCGGAAGGACAGAGCGGGCGCCAGAACCTTTTGAGGCAAAGCGGAGCATGGCGGCGGCCATCCCGCCGGTGGAGCCCCCCAATTGTCTGCGGGAATCTGCCGTTCCCTATACAGTCAAAACGGCCTCCAAGACGGAACCGCATTCCCAGGGCCAGAGGCCTTTACAGATGGAAACAGCCATTTTGGACGAAGAACAGCCGTCAGGCAGTTCCAGGAAGGAACCGGCACAGTTGGAGCTGTTTGAGGAGAAACTATTGTCCGCCCAGGCCAGAGCCCAGTACCGGTTTATCGGACAGCTCTTTGACACTTACTGGCTGATCCAATACAAGGACGAATTCCTGATCATCGACCAGCATGCGGCCCACGAAAAGGTTCTTTATGAGCGGCTGGTAAAAGAACTGGCCACGAAAAAAATTTATGGGCAGATGGTGAGTCCGCCCATTCTCTTGACCCTCAACATGAGAGAAGAAGAGATTTTTCTCCGTTTTAAAGAACGCTTTGCCCAGACGGGCTTTGAGATTGAGCCCTTTGGGGGAAAGGAATATGCCGTTCGTTCTGTTCCAGCCAATCTTTACGGAATTGCCCAGGAAGAGCTTTTGCTGGAACTGATTGACAGTCTTACGGATGAGCTCTCCAGAGAATCGGACGAACTGATTCTTCAAAAACTGGCTTCCATGAGCTGTAAGGCCGCCGTGAAAGGCGGAGATTCTTTGTCTCTTGCAGAGGCGGAGGCTTTGATTGATGAGCTTCTTGCCCTGGAAAACCCCTATGCCTGTCCCCACGGGCGTCCCACCATTGTTTCCATGAGCAAACGAGAACTGGAAAAAAAGTTTAAAAGGATTGTCTGAGATGAAAAAACCCTTATTGATTCTGACCGGCCCGACGGCTGTTGGAAAGACAGCCCTCTCCGTAAAGGCGGCCAAACAGTTTCACGGAGAAATCATAAGCGCTGATTCCATGCAGGTCTATCGGGGGATGGATATCGGTTCCGCCAAAGTTACAGTGGAGGAAATGGACGGCGTTCCCCATCACTTAATTGACGTGCTGGATCCATCTGAGCCTTTTCATGTGGTCCGGTTCAAGGAGATGGCCGAGGCCGCCATGGAAGGGATCTATGGGAGGGGGCATCTTCCGATCCTCACAGGAGGCACCGGATTTTATATCCAGGCCTTGCTGTATGATATTGATTTTACGGAAAACGACGCCGATCTTTCTTATCGAGAGAGACTGGAAGCGCTGGCGAAAGAACGGGGCGCCTCTTATCTCCATGATCTTTTGCGGGAACGGGATCCCAAAGGGGCGGAGGAGATTCATGCGAACAACGTGAAACGGGTCATCCGCGCTCTGGAATTTTATGAAAAGACGGGGACTCCCATTTCTGTACACAATCAGGCAGAGAGGGAAAAAGAATCCCCCTATCAATTTGCCTATGTGATTTTAAACAGGGACCGGGCGGAGCTTTACCAAAGAATTGATCTTCGGGTGGATGAAATGCTTGAGGCGGGACTTTTGGATGAGGTAAAGAGGCTGAAGGCCGCAGGGCTTACAAGGGAGATGGTCTCCATGCAGGGGCTGGGCTATAAAGAGTTTCTCGCTTATCTGGACGGGGAGTTCTCTTACGATGAGGCTGTCCGTATCTTAAAAAGGGATACCAGGCATTTTGCCAAAAGACAGCTTACCTGGTTTAAAAGGGAGCGGCAGACAGACTGGCTTTTCCTGGATGGCAAAGAGGAAGAGGGCGTGTTGAGAGAACTTGCAGAGATTCTTGAGAGAAGAGGACTTTAGAAAACGAGGATAATTACCATGACTACTTTGACAGACATGTACCGCTTCTTAGGCTTTGATGAAAAACTCCTGGCCCTGGGAGCAGAAGTGGAATATTCTTTAAAGGAACGTTTCGAGGCCATTGACAATATCGCAGAGTACAACCAGATGAAGGTGCTTCACGCCATGCAGAAAAACCGGGTGGCGGAAGCACATTTTTCAGGGTCCACCGGGTACGGCTACAACGATCTGGGCAGGGAGACCCTGGAACAAATCTACGCAGATGTTTTTCATGCCGAGGCGGCTCTGGTACGGCCCCAGATTACCTGCGGCACCCATGCCTTAAATGTGGCACTTTCGGCCAATCTGAGGCCAGGGGACGAGCTGCTTTCTCCGGTGGGACGTCCTTATGATACTTTGGAGGAGGTCATTGGCATCCGGCCCTCCAAAGGCTCTCTGAAGGAATATGGAATCACCTATGCCCAGGCTGATCTAAAAGGAGACGGCTCTTTTGACTATGAGGCCATCGCGCAGGCCATAAATGAACGGACAAAGCTTGCCACCATCCAGCGGTCCAAGGGCTATGCCACAAGGCCGACTTTGTCGGTCGCCGCCATCAAAGAACTGATCGCTTTTCTCAAATCAAAGAAGTCTGACATCATCTGTATGGTGGACAATTGTTACGGAGAATTTACAGAAATCCTAGAGCCCACGGATGTGGGAGCAGATCTTTGCGTCGGTTCCCTGATCAAAAATCCTGGCGGCGGCCTGGCCCCCTGCGGCGGCTATATTGTGGGGCGAGAAGCCTATGTGGAACAGGCAGCCTTCCGTTTAAGCGCTCCGGGGCTTGGAAAAGAAGTGGGCGCCAGCCTTGGCCTTTCCCAGACTTTGTATCAGGGCTTTTTCCTTGCGCCGACGGTGACGGCTGGAGCTGTGAAAGGGGCTGTCTTTGCTGCAGCTCTCTATGAGCGGCTGGGTTTTCCTGTATTTCCTTCTTCCAAGTCAGAGCGTCATGACATCATCCAGGCAGTGGACCTTGGTTCCCCTGAGGCGCTGAAGGCATTTTGTCTGGGGATCCAGGCGGCCGCCCCGGTGGATTCTTTTGTGACCCCAGAACCTTGGGCCATGCCCGGCTATGACAGCGATGTCATCATGGCGGCAGGCGCCTTTGTCCAGGGTTCCTCCATTGAGCTGTCCGCCGACGGCCCTTTAAAGCCCCCTTACACGGTCTTTTTCCAGGGCGGACTGACCTGGTACCACGCAAAAGCAGGGGTCCTTTTCTCAGCACAGAAGCTTTATGAGGCGAATCTTGTCACATTATGAGAAATTCCTTAAAATTCCTTAAGATTTCGTTTTTCTGTGTACAGGGATTTAAATTTGTGATAAACTGGTAGTTGGAAATTTTTTGAGTTTGGAGAGTTTTTACAGGGAAACAGGAGACGATTACCATATGAAGACAGCAAAAAGCAAGTGGTCCCTGCTGATCTTGATCTTGTCAGGGATCGTGCTGGGCGGTTTTCTCGGACAGCTCCTCGGAGACCTATCGGCCTTCGGGTGGCTGAATTTCGGACAGACCTTTGGTCTTGCAAGTCCGGTGGTTTTAGATCTTGGGATCTTAACCATCACCTTTGCGCTGACCATCCGCATCACCATTGCCGGGATTTTGGGGATGGTGATTGCCATTTTGATTTACCGGCTGCTTTGATGAAAGAGAAAGATACCCAAAGGGTATCGGTTTTGAGCCTGACTTCCATATCTTTAGCTGAAGGAGGCAGGCAGCATATGACACGAAATACGATCAGTGAACTTCCGGTTTCTGAACGCCCCTATGAAAAATGCCAGACCCTTGGACCGGGCGGGCTTACGGACGCAGAACTTCTCGCAGTGATTTTGCGGACGGGGACAAAAGGACAGGGAGCCTTGGAAACAGCCAGACAGGTTCTGGAACTTTGTATTCCCTACGGAGGTCTTCACGGACTTTATCATCTGACATGCGGCGAGCTTCAGAAGATTCCGGGGATTGGAATGGTAAAATCCATTCAGCTCTCCTGCATCGGAGAGTTTGTCAAACGAATCAGCCGGAACCGGACCAGAGGAGAGCAGGCATTTCACACACCGGAAGGGGTGGCGTCTTACTTTATGGAAGAGATGCGCCACAAGGAGAAAGAGGAGCTTCGGGCCGTATTTTTAGATACAAAAGGCCATCTGCTGAAAGAAACGGTCCTCTCTGTCGGTACTGTCAACGAGGCATTCATCTCTCCAAGAGAAATTTTTTTGGATGCACTCAAGTATCGGGCTGTAGACATGATCTTGCTCCACAATCATCCCAGCGGCGATCCAGAGCCCTCCGAAGAAGACATCCTGGTGACAAAACGGGTTGCCAAAGCAGGAGAGCTTCTCGGGATTTTCCTCCTCGATCATATTGTCATCGGGGACAATTGTTATATCAGTTTAAAAGAACGAGGAATCTTATAGAATGAAAGACAAGAAGAAATTTTCTCTTCCGGCCAGATATCTGTTGTTTTTTCTGATGCTGTTCTGCGCGCTGCTTCTGGCTGTGGGATATTTCCAGCCGGGCTTTCTAAGCCCTGTGACAAATGTGGTGAATTCCATCCTTACGCCTATGCAGAAAGGACTCAACCGTCTGGGCAGCAGTTTCGCCGATACGGCTTACGACTATCAGAGCCTGGAAGAAGCCAGGGCAGAAAATAAACGGCTGAAAGAAGAACTGGCTGCCCTCAAGGAAGATATCGGCAATTATCAGCAGGGCCAGATGGAGCTTAAGGAGCTGAGGGAACTGTTTGAGCTCAAGGGCCAGTACAGCGATTATGAGACCACTGGGGCCAGGATCATCCAGAAGGATGCCGGAAACTGGTATCATTCCTTTGTCATTGACAAGGGAGAGGAGGACGGCATAGCAGTGGATATGAACGTCATTGCTGACGGCGGTCTGGTGGGTATTGTTACAGAAGTGGGAAAAAATTATGCAAAGGTACGCTCCATCATTGACGACAACAGCAATGTCAGCGCCATGTCCTTAAATTCCGGAGATACCTGCATTGTGTCAGGTGACCTGCAGCTTTATGCCGACGGGAACCTGCGTATCAGCTATATTGATAAAAATGACAATATCTGGGATGATGATAAGATCGTCACCTCCAATATCAGCGACAAGTATCTTCCCAATATTTTAATTGGCTATGCAAAAGACATCCAGGTTGACAGCAACAATGTGACCAAGTCCGGTTATCTGATCCCGGAGGTGGATTTCGGCCATCTTCAGACGGTTCTGGTGATCAAGACCTTAAAGGTGACAGGTGAGGAGAATCAGTCTTGAAACGATTAAAACGGATTGTTGTAACAGCATTTATCATATTTGCGGGGTTTTTGCTTCAGTTCGGGCTGTTTGCAAACAGCCCTCTCATTGATACTGTGCCGAACATTCTTCTGATTATTACCGTGGCTTTTGGTTTTATGAACGGAAAAACTCAGGGGATGGCGGTAGGCTTTGCCTGCGGCCTTCTCATGGACATCGCCTCCATGAATGCCGTAGGTTTTCACATGATTATTTTTATCCTGATCGGCTATGTGAACGGAGCCCTTCACCACTGGCTGTATTCAGACTATATTTTGTTCCCTTTACTTGTCACCACTTTTTGCAGTTTTATTTATGGCGGATATCTCTATGTATTTCAGTTTCTCATCCGAAATCGGCTGGATTTTGTATACTATCTGCTTCACATCATCCTGCCGGAGATGATCTACACAGTGGTCCTTACCAGTGTAGTCTATCAGATCATAGCCTCAATCAATTACAGACTTGAAGAAGCAGAACGAAGGAGCGCGGCAAAATTTGTTTAGGGAATTATTAGAATTTTTTGGAAGCATACTAAAGAAGATTGTGAAATCCAGGCTGTTTGTGGTAAGTCTTTTGTTTCTCGCCATGTTCGGCGCACTTGTGATGCGTCTGTTTAAGCTTCAGATCGTAAACGGGGCCGGATATCAGGAAAATTACGTACAGAAAACCCTGAATGAAGTCAGTACGTCCGGAACCAGAGGAAATATTTACGACAGAAACGGAAATCTTTTGGCTTACAGTAAGCTGGCCTATGCGGTTTCCATTGGAGATTCCGGTTATTATAAAAATGGATATGAGCGCAACGAGATGCTGCTGCGCCTGCTTCCCATTCTGGAAAATCACGGGGAGACACTGATTACCTCTCTTTCTCTCAATCTGGACGGAAACGGGGATGTGCAGTATACCACCAGAAGCGAAGAGGAGCGGCGGCGTTTTCTGCGGGATATTTATGGCCTCAAGTCCGTGGAGGAGTTGGATGACGAAGAGGGAAAATATCCCTCCGACATATCTGCCTCCGACTTGTTTAAGGAGTTAAAGGAACGCTACGGCATCGGAGAAAATGCGGATAAGACCACTTACGAGGTCGACGACGAGACAGCCCTTAAGATGCTGAACATCCGCTATGCCATGACTCTAAACGCTTTCCGGCGCTATGATGCAGTCACAGTGGCTTCTGATGTCAAGCTGGAGACAGTGGCCGACATCAAGGAAAATTCAGAAATACTGAAGGAGGTCAACGTAGAAGAAAAGACTGTTCGGATCTATAATGACAGCTTTGCTTTTTCTCATATTCTGGGATATACGGGACAGGCTGATTCTGACGAGCTGGAAGAGCTCTCGACTCTTGATAACAGCTATGAGCTTGGAGACGTCATTGGAAAATCCGGCATCGAAGCTGCCATGGAACTGGAGCTTTCCGGTGTTAAGGGCAGTCAGACCATGTATCTGGACAGTGAGGGACGGATTCTGGAGATTACCAATACTGTGGAACCGGAGACAGGAAATGATGTGTATTTAAGTATTGACAGAGACCTGCAGGTGGGGATCTACCACCTTTTGGAGCAGAATCTGGCCGGTATCCTGGTGCAGCGTTTGGAAAGCGATCCCACCTATGTAGTGACGGAGGACACGGACGCTTCTAAAATCAAGATTCCGGTACGGGATGCCTATTTCCAGTTTATCAACAACCACATTCTGTCCATGGAGAACTTTGCGGAGGGGTCAGCTCTGGAGAAGAGTATTCATGAACGGTACGCTTCCAGAATGGCTTCCGTGATCCCGGCGGTTTCCTCCCAGCTTTTAAACGAGGGGGCCCCTTCCTATGATCGGTGCAGCGCAGACATGCAGGATTATCAGGATTACATTTTTGATTATATGAGGGATAACTCTTTTTTCCTGGAAGGTTCCTTTACCACGGCTGATGAGATTTATATGGGCTGGGTCAATGAGACCATCAGCTTCCGCGATTTTCTTTACCATGCAGTGGAAGAGGGGTGGATTGATCCGGAAAAGCTGAATTCCGAAGAAAAGTATGCCAGTACGGATGATACTTTTCAGATTTTGATCCAGACCCTTATGACGGCCATGGAAAACAATACTGGTTTCCAAAAGCTGATCTATAAATATCTGATCTATGACAATGTTGTGACCGGGAGAGAATTGTGCCTTTGCCTTTATGAGCAGGGGGTTCTGGAACGTGACGAGGCGTCCATCGCCTCTTTGACCTTAGGGAATGAGGATACTGCCTTCCAGTTCCTCAAGGAAAAAATCTCCAACATTGAGCTGACTCCTGCTCAGCTTGCCCTGGACCCCTGTTCGGCTTCCTGTGTGCTCACCAACCCAAACACAGGAGAGGTTCTTGCTCTGGTCACTTATCCAGGTTATGACATCAACCGTTTTTCCGGCTCCATCGACGCAGATTATTATTGGAGTTTATACAATGATTTAAGCCAGCCTTTTTTAAACAGGGCGACCCAGGTAGAGACAGCCCCAGGTTCCATCTTTAAAGTGTTGACTTCTGTCATTGGTCTGGAGGAGGGGGTAGTCTCCCCGGCCACGATCATTGACGATACGGGAACCTTTGAGCGGCAGGGGCTTCATCTGCGCTGTTGGAATATCGTCGGCCACGGACCTTTGGACGTGATCACTGCCATTGCCCAGTCCTGTAACTATTATTTCTGCGAGATCGGGTGGCTGATCTCACAGGAAGGCGGGGAATACAGCGGCAATCAGGGAATTGCGACCATTCAGAAATACGCGACCATGTTTGGCCTGGGTGAGAAATCCGGGGTTGAGATCGCAGAAAACGCGCCTCATATCACGGATCAGAACCCGATCCCTTCCTGTATCGGACAGGGAACTCACACGTATGCCGCCATCCATCTTTCCAGGTATGTGACAACCCTGGCAAGTAAGGGAAATCTTTACAAATACAGCCTGATCTCCAAAATACAAAAGAGTGACGGCGCGGTGGTAAAGACTTATGAGCCAAAGATCGAGCATCATGTGGATCTAGACCAGTCCACCTGGAATATTATTCAACAGGGAATGCAGGAGGTTGTAGGCTCCAGAGGGACCTTTGCTCAAAACTTTAAGAATTCTAAAGTATTGAATGAAGTCGGTTTTGCCGCCAAGTCTGGTACTGCAGAGCAGTCAAAAGGACGGGCAAACCACGCAACCTTTATCGCATATGCGCCGGCCACATTACCGGAGGTAGCCCTTTCTGTGGCGATTCCAAACGGCTACGGTTCCAGCTATTCCGGCGCCTTATCGGAACAGATCCTAAGTTATTATTTTGGCTACGTCACCCTGGATTCCATTTTGGAAAACAACCACGCGACGGATGCCAACCTCCAACATGTATCCGATTAACCTTAAGAGGTGAGAATATGCGGCAGACAGTCATTATCAAAGGAAACAATTATGGCCTTTGCGTATTTCTGGACCCGGAGCTTCCCATGGAGGAGCTGCTTTCGGATATTCGGAAAAAATTTCAGGAATCTGCCCGGTTCTTCCGGGGCGCGAACATGGCCGTTTCCTTTGAAGGGCGTACTCTTACACCGGAGGAAATCAATACGATCGTAAATACCATTTGTGAAAATTCTGAGATAGAAATCTCCTGTGTCATCGACACGGACAAAGCACGAGAAGCCTTTTTTAAAAAAGCATTGACAGAAAAGGCAAAAGAGGAAGCAAGCCGGCAGCCCTCAAAGGACGGACAGTTCTACAAAGGAACGCTCCGTTCCGGTCAGGTGCTGGAGGCAGAGGGAAGCATCATCGTCCTTGGCGATGTGAACCCCGGCGCCCGGATTGTTGCCAAGGGAAATATCATTGTGCTGGGTGCTCTGCGCGGTACGGCCATTGCCGGACTGGGCGGAAAGAAGCATGCCATTGTCGTGGCCCTGGAGATGGAACCCATTCAAATCCGCATCGGAGAAGTGACTGCCCGTATGGGCGGCAGAAAAAAATTCTCCGGCGGTGCGCAGATTGCGTATCTGGATCTGGGAACCATCCATGTCTCCCCTTTAAACAGGGAAGCCATTGGCAGTGTAAGCTTCTCCTAGAACCAGAATTTGAATTGTGGAGGAAAGAAAAATGAGTGAAGTGATCGTTATTACGTCCGGAAAGGGCGGAGTCGGGAAAACCACTACTTCCGCCAATTTGGGAACAGGACTCGCCATGCTGAACAAAAAGGTTGTTCTGATTGATACAGATATCGGCCTTCGGAATCTGGATGTGGTCATGGGACTGGAAAACCGTATTGTCTACAATCTGGTGGATGTCATCGAGGGAAGCTGCCGTTTAAGCCAGGCGCTTATCAAGGACAAGCGTTATCCGACCCTCCAGCTTCTGCCTTCTGCCCAGACCAGGGATAAGTCCAGTGTTTCGCCGGAACAGATGAAAAAACTGATCGACTCTCTCAAAGGCGATTTTGATTACATACTTTTAGATTGTCCGGCCGGCATTGAACAGGGCTTTAAAAATGCCATCGCCGGGGCAGACAGAGCCATTGTTGTCACCACGCCGGAGGTTTCTGCCATCCGCGATGCGGATCGGATCATCGGGCTTTTAGAGTCCAATGATATCCGCCAGATTGACCTGATCGTCAACCGGATTCGCATGGATATGGTAAAGAGAGGGGATATGATGTCCATTGAAGACGTGATTGATATTCTGGCGGTCCGCTTAATCGGCGCCATCCCGGATGATGAAAGTATTGTCATTTCCAGCAATCAGGGAGAACCTCTGACTGGTTCTGACTGCCTGTCGGGACAGGCTTATATGAATATTGCCAGACGGGTGATGGGTGAGGATGTGCCTATGCTGGATCTGAATGTAAAAAGCGGCTTTTTTTCCCGGCTTGCGGGAGCTTTTAAAAAGAAATAAGGAGGAGCGTCATGGGACTGTTTGACTTTTTTTCAAAGAACAAGTCAGGGAACGTGGCGAAGGACCGGTTAAAGCTTCTTTTGGTTTCTGACCGGGCTAACTGTTCTCCTGAAATTATGGAAGCAATCAAAAATGACATCATCAAAGTGATTTCCAAATATATGGATGTGGATACGGAAGCGCTGGATATCCAGATCACCCAGACCCAGTCGGAGGGGGGACACGGCTCTGTTCCCGCACTTTTTGCAAATATTCCAATTAGAGATATGAAAAGTGGGAATCCTAATAGATAAAAGGAACAGTTATGTTTAAATTCAAAGAGTATCATGTTCGGTATTACAACATCAGGCTGATTTTGTTTATCCTGGCTCTTTCTGCGGTGGGGATTATCTTTGTGAAGAGTGCAACCATCGCTACAGGCACAAGCAGCTATTATAAACAAATTTTCGGTGTGGCGGTAGGGCTTTTGTGCATGTTTTTTGTCTCTGTCATCGACTACCACTGGATTCTGCTGCTTTACTGGCCGATTTACGCTGTCAATATTGCCATGCTCTTAGCCACAAAATTCATGGGAAATTTAAGCGGCGTCGGAGCCCAGCGGTGGCTGGTCCTTCCGGTCATCGGACAAATCCAGCCATCTGAGTTTTCCAAGATCATGCTGGTCTGTTTCTTTGCCATGTTTTTTTACAAACACCGGGAGAACATCAGCAAGGTGCGGATCGTGGTGAGCGCCCTGGTACTCTTTGCCGTTCCGGCTTATCTGATCTTCGATCAGCCAAATCTGTCCACGACCTTAGTTGTGGTGGTTATCTTTCTGGTTATGCTTTACGTGGCAAAAATCAGTTACAAGTGGATCGGAGGCGCTCTGGCTCTCATTATCCCCTTCGGGACATGGTTTATTTTTGCCATCCAGCAAGAGGGACAGAAGCTTTTAGAACCTTATCAGGTCAACCGGATCATGTCCTGGATTGATCCTGCCAAGTATCCGGTGGACAATACCCAGCAGCAGATGAATTCCATTATGGCCATCGGCTCCGGGCAGCTTCACGGAAAGGGGATCGCCAACACAACTCTGGCCTCCGTAAAAAATGGAAATTTTCTTTCAGAGGAGGACTGTGATTTTATCTTCGCTGTCATCGGCGAGGAGTTAGGCTTTATCGGAAGTGTGATCATTATTGCGCTTCTTCTGATCCTGGTGGCAGAGTGCATTTATATGGCCATCCGGGCCAGAGATTTGTCGGGACGCCTGATCTGCAGCGGCATGGCTGCCCTGATCGCCTTCCAGTCGTTTGTGAACATTGGTGTTGCAACTGGACTTTTGCCCAATACGGGACTTCCGCTTCCCTTCATAAGTGCGGGACTGAGTTCACTGCTCAGTATTTTTATCGGAATGGGGTTAGTATTAAATGTGGGGCTTCAACGAAACTATGAAAATAACAGAGGAGGGTTCTAAGTATGAATGTGGGATTTATCGCCCATGATGCGAAAAAAAAGCTTATGCAGAATTTTACCATTGCCTACCGGGGGATTTTATGCCGTCACGAGCTCTTTGCCACAGGCACCACAGGACGTCTGATCGAAGAAGTGACTAATCTGACCGTGCATAAGTTTCTGGCAGGACATCTGGGAGGAGAGCAGCAGCTGGCTGCCCAGATTGAAAATAATCAGATTGATCTGATGATCTTTCTCAGAGATCCTCTTCATCCCAAGTCACATGAGCCGGATGTTTTTAATGTCAGCCGCCTTTGTGACATGCACAATATCCCTCTGGCTACGAACCTGGCCTCCGCCGAGCTTTTAGTGAAAGCCTTAGAGCGGGGAGACATGGAGTGGAGAGAAGCGTTTAAATAAAGAAACCTTGTGTTTCTGCAAAAATAACAGGAGTTTAGAAGTCATGTCCAGAAAAAAAACGGCCAGACAGATCAGGCAGACAAGAATGTTTTTTCACGCGTTTTTGATAACACTTATCCTTGTTTGTCTTGGAACCGGTACTTTCCTCCTGATCACAAAGCTTTCTGGAAGCGGAGAGAAAGGCTATAAAACTTCTCTGCCGGCCCCTTATGAAAGCCAGGTTGAATTAAGATCTTTAAAGGATCAGGAAGAAAACGGAAGACCTGCGCTCTTTGGGGAAGGGCTTTGCGTGGCAGAGGAATCAGAACCAGACAGTGCCGTCAATGCTGCCGCCGGGATCATGTTCAACAGAACTACCGGAGAGGTTCTCTACAGCCATAACGCATACCTGCCGCTTTATCCGGCCAGTGTCACCAAGTGTATGACCTTTCTTACCGCTTTAAAGCATGGAGATTTGTCTGCACAGATCACAGTTACACAAGACATGCTTAACAATCTGGATCCGGAATCTTCTGTGGCCGGGTTAAAGCCGGGGGATACCCTGAGCCTGGAGCAGCTTCTTTATGGGCTTATGCTGCCTTCCGGAAATGATGCCGCCAATGCCATCGCCTGGTTGGTGGCGGGCGGGGAAGTAGAATTTGCCGCCCTCATGAATGAAGAGGCAAAAGCAATCGGCGCCACCGGAAGCCATTTTGTCAATGCTCACGGCCTTACGGATCCAGATCATTATACGACAGCCTATGATATCTATCTGGTTTACAATGAGCTTTTAGATTACGATATTTTTTTGGAGGTCATCGGCGCTTCTGATTATACGGCCCAGTATGAAAATAATGGGTTGCCTGTTACCAATACTTGGGGACGGGGAATCTGGTATTTCAACGGAAAAGCCCAGGCTCCTGAGGGGATAACACCCATGGGTGGAAAGACTGGGACGACTCCGGAGGCCGGTAATTGTCTTTCTTTGGCGTCTTTTGACTCCCAGGGGGAACAATATGTCTCCGTTGTTTTAAAAGCGGACGGTCGAAATGCCCTCTATGAAAATATGACGGCTTTACTTTCAAAAATTCAGAAATAAGGATTGTACTTTCCGGTAATTTATACTATAATTAGGATACGGCTAAGAAAATTATAACCAGTGACTAAAGGAGGAGTGCATTATGGTGCAGATCATAGCAGGGAAAATGGGGAAGGGAAAAACAAAGTTTCTGCTTGAAAAAGCCAA
>JAAWBT010000076.1 GCA_022792835.1 Lachnospiraceae bacterium
AATGTCGGATTAATAACATGATGGGCGAAATCTTGATTGATACGGACGTCATTGCAAAATATGCGGGCACTGTGGCAGTGGAATGCTTTGGCATCGTCGGAATGGCGGCAGTCAGTGTGAAAGACGGCCTGGTGAAGCTCTTAAGAGGGGATAGTCTGACCCACGGCATCCATGTGGAAACGAGGGAGAACAGGCTTCATTTAAATTTTCATGTGATCGTATCCTACGGCGTGTCGATCTCGGCCGTGGCAGACAATCTCATTGCGAATGTGAAATACAAGGTTGAAAAATTTACGGGTATCGAGGTGGAGAAGGTCAATATCTTCGTCGAGGGTGTCCGGGTAATAGACTGTTGATCAAGGAGGAACGCTGTCGTGGCAGTAAATGTAATTGATGCGGCTCTTTTAAAGACCATGTTTCTGGCAGGAGCCCAGGGGCTGGAGAGCAAGAAGGAATGGATCAATGAACTGAATGTGTTTCCTGTACCAGACGGAGACACAGGCACCAATATGACACTGACAATCATGTCTGCGGCCAAAGAGGTACAGGCGCTTGCGGATCCTACCATGGAATCCCTGGCAAAAGCGATCTCCACCGGCTCTCTCAGGGGAGCGAGGGGAAACTCCGGCGTGATCCTGTCCCAGCTTTTCAGAGGGCTGACCAAGGAGATTAAGACTGCACAGGTCATTGACACAAAGGTGCTTGCGAAGGCTTTCCAGCGGGCGACGGAGACAGCCTACAAGGCCGTTATGAAGCCGAAGGAGGGCACCATCCTTACGGTGGCGAAAGGCATTGCCGACAAGGCGGCGGAGCTTGCACAAGAGACGGAGGATATGGAATTTTTCCTGCGCACGATCATTGAGTGCGGAGACCAGGTCCTTGCCAGAACTCCCGAGCTTTTACCGGTTCTCAAGCAGGCGGGAGTTGTGGACTCCGGCGGCCAGGGGCTTATGCAGGTCCTGAAAGGGGCTCTTGACGGTTATCTGGGAAAAGAAATCTCCCTGGATGCAGGAGCGCCTGGGGTGTCTGCAGGCGGGACAACAGCAGTGGCCGATGATTTTGAGATTACCT
Source organism: Lachnospiraceae bacterium (assembly GCA_022792835.1). Lineage (GTDB taxonomy): Bacteria > Bacillota > Clostridia > Lachnospirales > Lachnospiraceae > Lientehia. The sequence goes on from JAAWBT010000076.1 coordinate 1,072, forward strand.
TTGGCTACTGTACAGAATTCATCATCAATCTGGAAAAAGAATACACAGAAGAAACGGAAACGGATTTTAAGGCATTTTTAGAATCCATCGGTGACTCCATTGTTCTGGTTTCTGACGACGATCTGGTAAAGGTACACGTACATACCAATGATCCCGGTTTGGCCATCCAGCGGGCTCTTGGGTATGGTTCCCTTTCCAGAATGAAGATTGATAACATGAGAGAAGAGCATCAGGAGAAGCTGATCAAAGACGCCGAGAAGCTGGCGGCAGCGCAGAAGGCAGAAGACGAGGAGAGAAAAAAGGCGGCGGCCAAGACGCCCAGGAAGCCGGTGGGCTTTATCGCTGTTTCCATCGGCGAGGGCTTAAACGAGATCTTCAAGGGCCTGAATGTGGATTATCTCATTGAAGGCGGCCAGACCATGAACCCCAGCACAGAGGATATGCTGACGGCCATTGATCAGGTCAATGCGGATACCATCTATATCTTCCCGAACAATAAAAACATCATACTGGCGGCAGAGCAGGCTATGCATCTGACAGAGGACAAGGAGATCGTGGTGATCCCCTCAAAGACAGTTCCTCAGGGGATTACTGCTATCATCAACTTTATTCCGGATCTTTCTTCAGAGGAAAACAAGGCGGCCATGATAGAAGAGATGGCGAAGGTAAAGACCGGCCAGGTGACCTATGCGGTCCGCGACACTTCCTTAGACGGGTTTGAGATCAAACAGGGCGATATCATGGGCATTGGAGACAAGTCCATTTTGTCAGAGGGCAAGGAGGTGGAGTCCACTTCTTTGCAACTCCTCAAGGCCATGGTAGATGAGGAATCGGAGCTTATCAGCATTTATTATGGAAGCGATGTGCAGGAAGAGACGGCACAGGCATTCCTGGAAAAAGCAGAGGCTGCTCACCCTGACGTGGATATTGAGCTTCACTTTGGCGGACAGCCCATCTACTACTATATTATTTCTGTAGAATGAGCGCCTGGATGGCATAGAATCAGATTGAAAAGAGGACTGCAAACATTACAGCCCTCTTTTTGCTCTTGTATTAAATGATAAAAGAATCGGTATCTGCAATGAGCCCTTCTGGGCTCCCACAGATGAAGGAGGGAATACAGGTGAGACTTTCCGATCCGGTCACAGTCATCAAGGGCGTTGGGGAAAAAACAGCCGCCCTGCTTGGAAAACTGAATATCCGGACCGTGGAGGATTTGCTGCATGCTTACCCCAGGGACTATGACTGTTATGAAGAGCCGGTGAAGACGGCAGAGATTGAAAGACCGGGAGTATATGCCGTGTCTGCCACTTTGAAAAAGCGGCCGGAGGTAAAGCTCACGGCCAGGGTGAAGGTGGTGACCGCTCTGCTCGTTGACGAGGCTGGAACCCTGAAAGCCACCTGGTTCAATATGCCCTATCTGGCGAATTCATTAAAACCAGGGGGCCGTTACATCTTCCGGGGCCGGGTGGTGAAAAATGCCTATGGCTTTGTCATGGAGCAGCCGGCGGTCCTTGGGTCTGATGAGTATGAACGTCTGCTCCACACCAGACAGCCCATCTACAATTTGACGGCAGGCCTTGGCAACAAGGCCGTGAGTAAAGCTGTGACAAAGGCACTGGAGGCATTCCCCTCTCAGAAAGATTACCTTCCGGGTTGGATCAGGGAGAGAGAGGAGCTGGCAGAGTATAATTTCGCCCTGCGTGCCATTCATTTTCCGGCAGATGAAAACGAGCTTTTGTTTGCCAGGAAGCGTCTGGTATTCGACGATTTTTTTCTGTTCATCCTTTCCCTCCGGCTTCTTCGGGGGGCGGGAGAGCGGAAGGAGAACGGTTTTCCTGCACAGCCGGGAAAGGAGGCCGGGAGGCTTCTTTCGGAACTGCCCTATGAGCTGACTAGGGCTCAGAAGGAAACCCTTGAGGATATTTGGAAGGATATGGGTGGAAAAAGCCTGATGAGCCGTCTGGTCCAGGGGGATGTGGGTTCCGGAAAGACGATTGTCGCAGTCCTGGCCCTTCTTACTGCCGTAGAAAGCGGATATCAGGGGGCCTTGATGGCACCCACGGAAGTCCTGGCAAGGCAGCATTTTGAGTCTGTGACAAAGCTGTTTTCGGAGCATAAGATCACATGCCGGGTCGTGCTGTTGGTCGGCTCTATGACAGCAAAAGAGAAAAGAACTGCCTATGAACAGATTGCCTCCCATGAGGCGGACATGATCATCGGTACCCATGCGTTGATCCAGAAAAAAGTGGTCTACGACTGTCTCGGGCTGGTGATTACAGATGAGCAGCACCGGTTCGGCGTCCGCCAGAGAGAGCTGTTTTCTAAAAAGGGCGGCGATCCCCACGTGCTGGTCATGAGTGCGACGCCCATTCCCCGGACCTTAGCCATCATTTTGTACGGAGATCTGGACATTTCTGTCATGGATGAGCTTCCGGCGAAGCGGCTTCCCATCAAAAACTGTGTGGTTGACACATCCTTTCGGCCAAATGCCTGGAAATTTATCGGTCGGGAAGTGGCGGCGGGCAGACAGGCTTATGTGATCTGCCCCTTGGTAGAAGCCAGTGAACTCTCAGAGGGGGAAAATGTGGTCGATTATGCAAAGCTGCTGGGGCAGGCACTTCCTTCCTCTGTCCGGGTGGATTACCTCCACGGGAGGATGCACCCTGCAGAAAAAGAACGGAGGATGACAGCCTTTGCGGCCGGTGAGATTCAAGTCCTGGTGTCCACCACAGTCATTGAGGTGGGGGTGGACGTACCAAACGCCACGGTGATTCTCATTGAGAACGCGGAGCGGTTCGGGCTGGCCGGTCTTCACCAGCTCAGAGGAAGGGTCGGCAGAGGAGCGTACCAGTCCTACTGCATTTTTGTCAACACCTCTGGGGATGAAGAAAAGAATAAGCGGCTGGAGATTTTGAATAAATCCAACGATGGGTTCTATATCGCGTCGGAGGATTTAAAGCTTCGGGGGCCTGGCGATATGTTTGGCATCCGCCAGAGTGGTCTGATGGAGTTTTCCATAGGGGACGTCTTTACGGATGCAGCCATTTTAAAGGAAGCCTCAAAGGCGGCGGAAGAAGTCCTTTCCAGGGATTGGGCTCTTGAGTCAGAAGAGTACCGGGTACTCCGGGAAAAAATAGATTTGGAGCTTTTAAGACGGGTAGACGGAGCATTGGCTTTGTAAGGAGATGATGGAGTATGGAAATGAGAAAAATTTGGAAATCTGCCGTTTGTTTTTTGATGGTTCTTGTGATTGTGGGTTCTGGCCTGTTCGCCGGGGCGCTTCCGGCTTATGGGGAGACGGAGGCCGCAAGGGAAGCGGAATCCGGACTGGAGGCAGAGCCTGGAATGGTGGGCCAGCCAGCTTTTTATGCAGGTTCCGAAACAGAAGCAGAACTTCCGGACGTAATGCCGGCAGAATCAGAAACAGAACATGTTACAGAGACAAAAGAGATGGTTTCGGAATCGGAAAGTACCGGAGTGGTTTCTGAGGAGATTTCGCTGTATGGCGCAGAGGAGAAGACGACAAGCAGCTTAAAGCTTACCGTGACATATCCTAAGGATATTAAATGCGCTACTCCGGTGACCTTTACACTGCAGGCCAGTGGAGGGGCCGGGCAGTATCAATATCGAATCCACAGTCTTATGGACTCTGAACTGGTATCTGTCTATGATGTCAGCAAGAAAGATAACAGTGCTTATGGAGACAAGAACACCTTTGAATTTACTTTTTATGCTTCAGGAACTTACTATATTCGTTTTAGTGCCATGGATAAGGGGTACAATACCGTAAATACAGGAATGTATGAGTACCCTGTTGTCATACAGGACAGCCGCTATCCATCTGTAGAACAAAAAGTAAACAGCCTTGTCGCAGAGTGTGAGAAAACATGCACCACTGATTTTGAAAAGGCTGTATGGCTCCACGACTGGATTATGGACAACGCAGAATATGATCATTCTCTGCAGTTCTGTTCTGCAGAGGGGGTACTTGCCAGAGGGAAGGGAACCTGCGAGTCCTACCATCGGGCTTACGTCAAGCTTCTCAACCGGGCGGGGATTGAGACAGGAAGGGTCACTGGGAACGGCCATGTGTGGACTGCTGTGAAATTGGATGGGGCCTGGTGTCAGATTGATCCCACGTGGAATGATGAAAAGGGATATAGGAAGCATATGTATTTCGGATTGACGGACGAACTGATCGGCCTTGCCCACCCTGACCATGTGGCAGGTTCCGCGAAGCCCGGGTACCAGTATGTGTCGACCTCCCTGGAAAATAATTATTTTATTAAGACCGGGGAAATCGCCCAGTGGTCCGAGGAGTTTGTCCAGCCGATCAAAACCAATATTCAAAAAGGCCAGACATCCTTTTCGCTTTCTATCCCGGAAACTATGTATGACAACTATGAGACAGATATTATTTATCATCTTGTGGCCTATCAGTTATCAAGGCAAAACTGGAATGGCGTAAACATATCGGCTTCTTATCAAAAACGGAAAATTTTAGTGAAGGTGTCAAAACCGACGGAGCCGGACACGGAAGCGCCAAAGCCGACGGAACCGGTGACGAAACCGACAAGCCCCACGGCGCCGACTCAGCCTGTAAAGCCGACACAACCAGTGAAACCGACACAGCCGGTGAAACCAACGAATCCGGTGACCCCAAATGCCAAAATCCGTTACCGGACCCATGTCCAGTCCTATGGCGACCAGGGTTGGAGGCAGGACGGCCAGGTGAGCGGCACGGAGAAACAGTCGAAGCGGCTTGAGGGTATTTATATTGAGCTGGTGGATCCGCCGGTGGAGGGGAGCGTTCAGTACCGGACCCATATCCAGAGCCTGGGCTGGGAGCAAAGCTGGAAGTCCAATGGAAAGATGAGTGGGACCAGCGGCCAGGCGAAACGTCTGGAGGCCATTCAGATCCGGCTGACTGGAAAAATGGCGGAGCTTTACGATGTCTATTACCGGGTTCATGCCCAAAGTTACGGATGGCTTGGATGGGCAAAAAATGGAGCCAGCGCCGGAACAGCCGGCTATGCGAAACGCTTAGAGGCCATTGAAATCCGTCTGGTGAAAAAAGGCGGTAAGGCGCCGGGAAGCAGCATCAATTGTTTCCATCAGGCAGGCGCAGACGCAGGGGTCAATTACCGGACCCATGTCCAGAGCTTTGGCTGGCAGGCGTGGAAATCCAACGGAGAAGTGAGCGGGACCAGCGGCCAGGCAAAACGTCTGGAAGGGATTGAGATCAAGACCTGCAACCTGGGGGTTTCCGGCAGCATTCAGTATAAGACCCATATCCAAAGTTTCGGATGGGAAAAGGGATGGAAACAAAACGGGCAGATGAGCGGGACCAGTGGCCAGGCAAAGCGTCTGGAGGCCATTCAGATTCAATTGACAGGAGAACTGAAACAGCAGTATGATATTTATTACCGGGTCCATGCCCAGAGCTATGGGTGGCTGGGCTGGGCGAAGAACGGAGCCAGCGCCGGGACAGCTGGTTATGCGAAACGCCTGGAGGCCATTGAGATCCGTTTGGTAGAAAAAGGCGGCCCTGCCCCCGGCCCGACAAACCGGGCCTATGTGGCGAAATAGAGAAAGGAAGCGAAAAATCATGAATTCCATCCTGGAATGCAGAAATCTGGAAAAATCTTATGACGGAGGACGGACGAAAGCCTTAAAGGGAATCAGTCTGTCCTTGGGGAAAGGGAGGATTATCGGCCTGCTTGGGCCCAACGGCAGCGGAAAGACTACTTTTATCAAGCTGATGAACGGTCTTCTTTCACCAGACGGCGGAGAGCTCTACATCGGCGGCTATCCGGTGGGGGTGGAGACAAAGGAGAGGATCTCTTATTTGCCTGAAGTAACGTATCTGCCAAAATCCATGAAGGTCCATCAGATCATTTCCTATTTCGGAGATTTTTACAGGGATTTTGATACGGGCCGTGCTTACGAAATGCTCAACCGGTTGAACATCAACCCAGGAGACAGCTTAAAAACCATGTCTAAAGGGACGAAGGAAAAGGTACAGCTTATTATGGTCATGAGCCGGAACGCGGATCTGTACGTGTTGGATGAACCAATCGGCGGAGTGGATCCGGCGGCCAGGGATTACATTTTAAGCACCATTGTCTCCAGTTATAATCCGGAATCGACCATTCTTCTCTCCACCCATCTGATCGCAGACGTGGAGCCGATTTTGGACGATGTGATTTTTATCAAAGAGGGGACCATTATGTTAGCAGAACCGGTAAAGCGGCTTAAGGAAGAGCGGGGCTGCTCCATTGATGCGATGTTCCGGGAGGTGTTCAGATGTTAAAGAAATTGTTGAAATATGATTATAAGGCCAATATCTTTTATTTCCTTCTGATGTACGGAGTACTGATGGGAATCGCAGTGTTAGTCAGAGTCTCCATTGCCATGGCAGATGCCAGATACTTTGCGTTTGCGGACAACTATACGCTGTCTCTGATGACTGTGGCAGGCTCCGCAGTCTTGTATCTGTTTGCCTGTGGGGCGGTGATGGTGTTAACGCTCTTGCTTATTGCCATGCGGTTTTACAAAAACCTCATGGGGCCGGAAGGCTATCTCTCCTTTACCCTTCCGGTGACAGAGGGCGCTCATCTTTCCTCCAAGATGATCAGCGGCGTAACACTCCTGCTTTTGAGTTCACTGGTGGTCTTGGCCTCGGCTACAGTGGTGACGGCCGGGTTAAACTTGTGGGATGATTTTACGATTTCATTTTTCGGGAGCATATTCAAGGCACTGCACATGAATCATCTGTTGATCGCAGCGCTCTATCTTCTGGAAGGTTTTGTGACTGTGCTTCAGACTGTGGCGGTGATCTATGTATCTATCTGCATAGGCCAGCTTGCCACAAAGCACCGGGTTCTGGGAGCCATCGGGATTTTTCTGGCCATTTATCTGGTGCTTGGTATGGTCGCCACTCTTGGAAGTGCAATTTTTATGCAGCTTTTTAAAGGAAATGAGGGAACAGTCCTCTATTATGGGGTGACCAGCACTGTCACTATTTTGTTCCGGGGTCTTGTGACAGCCGGAAGCCTTGCGGGCTCCCTGCTTCTCATGAAACGGAAGCTGAATCTGGAGTGATATGGAGTGCGGAAACAGTGTCAGGTGCGGGCTTCATGGCAAAATAAGAAAAAACGGCCGCTTTACGCAAAATTGCATCTGTTTTTATGCAATATATATATTTTTTCATAAAAATACACGTTTAAACTAGATAAACTAGATGATGTGTGCTATACTTGAATCCGTAATAATTGCAAAACCAGGCCATTTGCCGATGCTTATTTTTCTTCAAAGTGCAGAGGTTGAAAAATAACAAAAGCAGAGGAGCATAAGGTTTGTGATTCAACTGAAAAAGGAAGGTGAGCAATTGGAAAATTATACCAAGTATAAGCTAAAAGGGAACGACGAACTGGTGTCATTATTGGCCGATAAAGACAATCTGTTCATCGTTGCCTGCAACAAGTGCTTTAAGGAATTTGAGACCGTTGATGAGCCGGACTGCGGCGAGTTTGAAAAGATCGCCGCCGGACAGGGGAAAACTGTCGTCGGCAGTGCAAAGGTCGACTTTTTGTGCAACAAGACCCAGACAGAGAAAAAGCTTGCGGACATGATTCCGGAAGGCGCAGAGCATGTCTTTGTGATTTCATGCGGACTTGGAATCCAGACTGTGGCGGATTTGACGGGAAAACCTGTGTATGCGGCCAGCAATTCCCTCAATTACAGGGGGTATCACGGCATGGCGCTGACTGAGCGCCGCTGCGACGCCTGTGCCCAGTGTTATCTGAATGTAACCGGCGGGATCTGTCCTATTGTTGACTGCTCCAAGAGCTTGGTCAACGGGCAGTGCGGCGGTGCCAAGGACGGGAAGTGTGAGGTGGATCCCAGCAAGGACTGTGCCTGGGAAAAGATCTATCAGAGGCTGGAAAAACAGGGACGTCTTTCTGAGTTTCTGGATCAGCCGGTGCAGCTTCGGGACTACTCTAAAGTGGATTTCAAGTTTGTGAATGATTATGTGAAGTCCATCCGCGAGAACAGACTCGACGGCTATTACGGCGGTATCCATCCTTCCGAGCGCAAGGAATTCACGGAGAATCTTCCGCTTCAGAAATTCCCGGATCCGGAGACAGTGGTCATTCCTCTTTCCATGCATGCGGGCGCTCCGGCCAACCCTGTGGTACAGGTGGGCGATACGGTGAAGGTCGGTCAGGTGATCGGTGAAGCGGCAGGCTTCATCAGCGCTCCGGTTCATTCCAGTGTCAGCGGAACGGTCACTGCCATTGAAGAGCACGGACATGCCACAAGAGGCAAATGTCTTTCTGTTGTGATCAAATCTGATGGAAAAAATACTCTGCACGAATCTGTAAAACCCAATAAAGACCTGGATAGCCTCACTCCGGACGAGATTGTTGAGATCGTTAAAAATGCAGGAATCGTAGGTATGGGCGGCGCCGGGTTCCCGACGTCTGTGAAATTAAAGCCGCCGAAGCCGGTGGATACGATTCTTTTAAACGGCTGTGAATGCGAACCGCTTCTGACCGCAGACCACAGAGTGCTTCTGGAATTTGCAGATGATGTGATCTTTGGCCTGAAGGCCATCATCAAGACTGTGGGCGCTGAGAAAGGTATCATTGTCATTGAGGACAATAAGCCGGATGCCATCGAGCTTATGAAGGAAAAGGCTGCAGACATCGACAACATTGAAGTGGTTGTGGCGAAGACCAAGTATCCTCAGGGCGCTGAGAAGATGCTGATCAAGCGGGTCATGAAAAGACAGGTGCCAAGCGGCGGTCTGCCTGCAGATGTGGGCTGTGTCGTGAGCAACATCAGCACCACCAAGGCTATCTCCGACGCGATTCAGAAGGGGATGCCTCTGGTAGAGCGGGTGACAACTGTGACAGGGGAGAAGTTAAAGAAGCCTGGCAATTACATAGTAAAGATCGGTACCAGCACCAAAGAACTGCTCGACTACTGCGGCGGCGTATCTGAAGGCGAAGTGACGATCAAGGCAGGCGGCCCCATGATGGGATTTGTCCTTTCTGATGTGGACGTGCCGATCATGAAGGGGTCCAACGGAATCATTGCCGTGGATACGGATCACACGGTGGAGCAGCCTTGTATCAAGTGCGGACGCTGCATGGATGTCTGTCCCATGGAGCTGTCTCCTCTCTATTTTGCAAAATATGCGGATGAGGAGAACTGGCAGGGTATGAAGGATAAGAGCGTCATGGATTGTATTGAGTGTAGATGCTGCGAATACATCTGTTCCTCCAAAATCCCGTTGGTGAGCAAGATAAAAGCCGGAAAAAATGCAGTAAGGGGGATGAAGTGATATGTTAATTACCCAGTTAAAGGCAAAAGAAACCATCGTATCACTGGCAGCCGGAAAAAAGGTTTTTATCATCAATTGTCAGGGCTGCAAGGAAGTCCATTTTCCGGAAGCGGAAGCGAATGAGCTCCAGAAGGAGCTTGCAGCCTCCGGGAACGTGACTGGAATCATTACCACGGATTATATCTGTAATCCGGACAATATGAAGCTGCGTCTGGAAAAGCATAAAAGCGAGATCGAAGCTGCCGATGCGGTGCTTGTATTTTCCTGCGGTGTCGGTGTACAGACAGTAGCCGGATATCTGGAGGATAAAAAGGTGTACGCCGCCTGTGACACTTGTCCCCTTCCTGGTTTCCAGGGGGTGACGCCGTTAGAATACAAATGTGATCAGTGCGGGGAATGCTACCTGAACCTGACCGGCGGCATCTGTCCCATCACGGCCTGCTCCAAGAGTCTGGTCAATGGTCAGTGCGGCGGCTCCAAAGACGGCAAATGCGAAGTGGACAGCAGCATGGAATGCGGCTGGGAACGTATCTACAGACGACTTGCCCAGCTGGGACGCCTGGATGTGTTGAAATGTCCGACGCAGGTGCGCAACTTTGCGACAGATGACGAAGTATCCAAGTAGGGAAACAAGGAAACTGTTAAAAATTATAATGATTAGGAGTAATGGCTCATGAAAATTACTGAAGCATTTGAACGTGGTGAATTTGTAGTTACTGCGGAAGTGGGACCGCCGAAAGGA
>JAAWBT010000077.1 GCA_022792835.1 Lachnospiraceae bacterium
ATTGTACCGGAAAATATACAAAAATTATAAAAAATGGCAAAAAAATGGTTTGCGGACAGGCAATTCTGTGTTATACTAGAACCAGCAGGCGGCCAACCTGCTGATTAATGTCTAAAAACACAGGAGGGAGTTAGAAACATGGCAAAATGGGTATATTTGTTTAAAGAAGGCAATGCGGATATGCGCAACCTTCTCGGCGGCAAGGGCGCCAACCTGGCAGAGATGACCAATCTGGGTCTTCCGATCCCCCAGGGATTTACCGTGACGACAGAAGCGTGTACAGATTATTACAACAGCGGCAAAAAGATTACTGAGGAGATTCAGGGACAGATTTTTGACGCGCTGAAATGGCTTGAGAGAGAAAACGGCAAACAGTTTGGAGATACAGAGAATCCTCTCCTGGTATCCGTTCGTTCCGGCGCCAGAGCTTCCATGCCTGGCATGATGGATACGATCTTAAATCTGGGCCTCAACGATGTTTCCGTAGAGGGCTTCGCAAAAAAGACCGGAAACCCCAGATTTGCATACGATTCCTATAGACGGTTTATTCAAATGTTCTCCGACGTGGTTATGGAGGTTCCCAAGTCCTATTTCGAAAAGATCATTGATGAAGTTAAGGAAGCAAAAGGGGTTCAGTATGACACCGAGCTGACGGCGGATGATTTGAAGGACCTGGTTTCCAGATTCAAGGCGATTTATAAGGAGAAAATGGGCGGTGAAGACTTCCCTCAGGATCCCAGGATTCAGCTGATGGAGGCTGTGAAGGCTGTATTCCGTTCCTGGGACAACCCCCGCGCTATTGTTTACAGAAGAATGAATGATATTCCCGGCGACTGGGGTACTGCGGTCAATGTCCAGACCATGGTATTTGGAAACATGAGCAATACCTCTGGCACAGGTGTTGCATTTACCAGAAATCCTTCCACTGGAGAGAAGGGTATCTATGGTGAGTACCTGATCAATGCCCAGGGTGAAGACGTGGTGGCTGGTGTCAGGACGCCTCAGCCGATCACAAAGCTGGAGCAGGATCTTCCCAAATGTTACCGTCAGTTTATGGAGATCGCAAACAAGCTGGAAGACCATTACTGCGATATGCAGGACATGGAATTTACCATTCAGGAGGGACAGCTCTTCTTCCTTCAGACCAGAAACGGAAAGAGGACGGCTCCCGCTGCCATCCAGATTGCCTGCGACCTGGTGGACGAAGGCAAAATTACGCCGGAGGAGGCTGTATGCCGGATCGAGGCCAAGTCTCTGGACCAGCTTCTTCATCCCACCTTTGATGCTGCCGCTCTGAAAGCAGGCGAGGTGATTGGAAGTGCACTTCCCGCCTCACCCGGCGCTGCTGCAGGTAAGGTGTATTTCACTGCAGAGGATGCGAAGAATGCCCATGAGAGAGGCGAGAGAGTTATTCTTGTCCGTCTGGAAACTTCTCCGGAGGATATTGAGGGTATGCATGCAGCAGAGGGTATTCTGACTGTCCGCGGCGGCATGACTTCCCACGCAGCTGTGGTTGCCCGCGGTATGGGAACCTGCTGTGTATCCGGTTGCGGTGAGATCAAAATCAATGAAGAAGAAAAGAGATTTGAGCTGGGCGGTTATACGTTCACAGAAGGAGATTATATTTCTCTGGATGGCACCACCGGCAAGATCTACAAGGGGGATATCCAGACTGTGGAAGCTTCCGTAGGCGGAAACTTTGGCCGTATCATGCGCTGGGCAGATCAGTACCGCAAGCTGCAGGTGCGTACCAATGCGGATACCCCTGCAGATACAGAGAATGCGGTGAAGCTGGGGGCCGAAGGTATCGGCCTGTGCCGGACGGAGCATATGTTCTTTGAGCCTGACCGGATTCCGAAGATCCGCAAGATGATCCTTTCTGATACGGTGGAAGCGAGAGAAGCAGCGCTTAATGAGCTGATTCCTTTCCAGAAGGAAGACTTCAAAGCCATGTATAAGGCGCTGAAGGGCCGTCCCATGACGGTACGTTATCTGGATCCGCCCCTTCATGAGTTCATCCCCACTGACCCTGAGGATATCAAGGCACTGGCAGAGGATATGGGTCTGACTGCAGAGCAGGTACAGGCTAAGTGCGACGAGCTCCATGAGTTTAACCCTATGATGGGTCATCGTGGCTGCCGTCTGGCTGTGACTTATCCGGAGATTGCCAAAATGCAGACCAGAGCTATTATTGAGGCGGCCATTGAGGTGAAAGATGAGATGGGCTATGATATCGTTCCTGAGATGATGATTCCTCTCGTGGGCGAGAAAAAAGAGTTAAAATATGTGAAGGGCGTGGTCATCACCACTGCTGAGGAAGTCATGAAGGAGAAAGGTGCTTACATCAATTATCATGTGGGTACTATGATCGAGATCCCTCGTGCCGCTCTGACAGCAGACCAGATCGCTGAGGAGGCAGAGTTCTTCTCTTTTGGTACCAACGACCTGACCCAGATGACCTTTGGTTTTTCCCGTGATGACGCCGGAAAGTTCCTGCCGTCCTACTATGAGAATAAGATCTATGAGTCTGATCCTTTTGCAAAGCTGGATCAGGAAGGTGTCGGCCAGTTGGTTGCTATGGCTTCCGAGAAAGGCCGTTCCACCAATCCGAATCTTAAGATTGGTATCTGCGGTGAGCACGGCGGCGATCCCAGCTCCGTGGAATTTTGCCACAGAATCGGCTTAAACTATGTGTCCTGTTCACCGTTCCGCGTACCCATCGCGAGACTGGCGGCAGCACAGGCTGCGTTAAATAACAAATAAGATGGAAAGATGAAGAAATTATGAAAAGGAGCGCATGGCTCATGTTTGTATGAGGCTATGCGCTCCTTAAGTTTGGATATCGGTAGAAAAAATGAATCATGTTTCCGCCTCTTCATTCATAGGATAGAAGTAGCCAATTTTCAGGAGATTTTAATCAGTCATTTGGAGGGGTGGACGTGAGTGAACGAGGAACCGGCGTATTGGAGCAGTACGGATTGGAGGTATTCAGAACCTGGCGTACCAGGGGAGCTTTTTTGTGCGAGACCAGTGAGGGCCTTAAATTATTAAAGGAGTGGAATGGGTCGGACAGAAGAATCCAATTTGAATATGAAATGCTGTCCGGGCTTTCAGAGGTTGGCCTTCAAGTGGACTGCTGTATGTTAAATGAGGAAGGCCGCTTGATTTCAGTTGACGAAGACCAGACCAGGTATGTGCTGCGGGACTGGTATGAGGGACGAGAGTGTAATACCAGGGAGACCGGAGAAGTTTTGACGGCGGCAAAACTTTTGGCAAAGCTTCATGCTGCCTTTCGTCGTCTGGACGAAGAACATATTTTGGAACGAAAAGAAGAAGAGTTTCTGCGGGATCAAAGGGAGCGGGAGGCACAAAGGGAACTGGTGGGGATGGAGATCGGAGTAGGAGAAAGGGAACAGCCAGAAAGCAGCATTGTAGACTTGGAAACGGCAGAAGGAACTTTCTGCCAAAGTCAGCCGGAAGCTTTGCCCGGAATGCTGGAGCGCCATAACCGGGAGCTGAAACGGACTCGCTCTTTTGTGAAAGCCAGAAAGAAGAAAACCGATTTTGAACTTGTGGTCATCGGTGGTTTTGAAAAATTTTACCGTCAGGCGGAAGAGGCGGCAGACCTTTCTGTGGCTCTTCCTGCTTTGCCGGAGAACGGATGGTGCCATGGAGAATACAGCCATCACCATGTGCTTCTCGGGGACCATGTCTGTGCGGTTACAGGGTTTTCCAGAGTCCGCCGATATGTTCAGGTTTCAGATCTTTATTATTTCATGCGGAAAATTCTGGAGAAGCACAGATGGAATCTAAAGCTTTCGCGCCGCCTGTTGGATACCTATACAGCGGTACTGCCATTGACCGGAGAGGAATGGAAATATCTGTATATTCTGTTTTTATATCCGGAAAAATATTGGAAACAGATGAATTATTATGTGAATTCCAATAAGGCGTGGATACCAGCCAGAAACGTCGACAAGCTTCGGGTATTGGAAAATCAGTTTGAGGCGAGAACCTTATTTTTGGAAGAATTGAAAAGGAAAGCGGGATTCTAAAGGTTTTCTTTGTTTGGAAAAATACAGGGTTTATAGATTGGCCAACAGAAAATGTACTTTTCTAGGCGGTTAATTTGATTTTTTAACCCAGCATCTGAAGCCTTTGGCTGTGGTCAGTGACTACCTTTTTGATGAGATCAATATCGGTCTGTATAATTTCAAGCTGTTTAAAGGCTTTTTCGTATCGCTTGGCGGCCGGCATATAATTTTCGGCTAACAATTGAAGGTTTTTATCAGTGATGTTTTCCAAATGTACTTGGGTTTTTGTAACTTTAAAATCCAGGGCCAGCAGGTTATCCTTTGATGCTTGTATATCATCCTTTAGTACCTGTGCATCATCCTTTAGTACCTGTACATCATCCTTTAGTACCTGTACATCATCTTTTAATACCTGTATATCATCCTTTAGTACCTGTACATCATCCTTTAGTACCTGTACGTCACCCTTTAATACTTGTACATCACTTTTTAGTGCCTGTACATCATCCTTTAATAGCTGTACATCATCTTTTAGTACCTGTACATCACCCTTTAATACTTGTACATCACTTTTTAGTGCCTGTACATTATCCTTTAATAGCTGTACATCACTTTTTAGTGCCTGTACATCATCCTTTAATAGCTGTACATCACTTTTTAGTGTCTGTACATTATCCTTTAATAGCTGTACATCACTTTTTAGTGTCTGTACATCATCCTTTAACAGCAGCAGGCCATCTTTTATGGGTTGCAGTTCGGTTTTGAATTTAGAATCCAGTTTCGCATCCAATAGCTGTGAGATTGCCAGTAAGTCTTCGGTCGTCAATGCCATAGAATCACCCTCCTTTTTGGTCGGTTAAAATTTATGGATGTTGTAGTAAAGTCTATGAAGTTGCGAAAATACCGAGAAATTTTAATGCGGAATCGCTAGAAGAGAGAGTTGAAAGAAAAGTAGAAACTTTTAAGAAAAAACCAGATATCTATCTGCATTATACAGGATTTTTTACTGAAATGCAATCGCTTTCTCCGGGATTTTTTGCTTTATAGGAAACTGTATCCTATAAAGCAAAACTATCCGGGAGATTGCACTGTGGCCGGGCGGAAAGTGATTACTTTCCGCTCAGTACTAGAAGCTGATAGGGAACATTCATTCTTGACAGGAAAGCGGCCTCTCTTTTGTGGCTGGTAAAGAGGAAAATCTGCCCATGGTAAGACTCTGCCAGATATTTTAATGTATTGTTCAGACGGGTGTCATCATAGTAGGCAAAAGTGTCGTCCAAAAGAATGGGCAGGGACTGGCCGGGAAATAAAATCTTTACAGCACTTAATCGGAGGGCCAGATAAACCTGTTCCATAGTTCCACGGCTCAAAGAGTCGAGGGAAACTGAACGTCCGCCGTTTCTCATGGTGACAGCCAGATTCTCATCAATGTGAAACCGGTCATAGACACCATCTGTGATGGCAGACATGATCGTTGAGACCTGTCTGTTTAACAGAGGGCTGAAAGTCTCATGGATTTTGGATGACAGGGAAGAAATGGTTTCTTCAGCCAGAGTTACGGCTTTGATTTTTTCTTCCAGGACTTCATTGTATTCCATGAGCCTTGAAAGAGCCTGTTTTTCCTCTTCCAGTTCTGTAAGTTCTTTACAGGCCTGCTCGAATTCCCAGACTCCCTTCTGGAGACGGTTTTTCTCGTCCATGGCAGCCTGAAGTCCTTCCTGCAGGGCGGCGGTTGTTGTCAGAGATTCTTCTAGAAGGTTTTGATTTTTTTTGCGGGTATCTAAAAGGTTTTGATACTCTGCAAATTTTTCCTTCATGGCAATTCTGGCGCTTTCTGTGACCTCAGAGCTTCCTAAGTGGGCTTTATAGGCATTTTGGATAAACTGCTCAGTCTCGGCTGCCATGGCTAAAGAGGCAGAATCTTCTTTTCTAGAACGGACAAACAACAGGATTGTAAAGAGAAAGGAACTACCTACTCCGATAAAAAACAAAATCAAAAAAGGCAGCCTTGGCAGCGGAAAAGGTGTGTTTGTAAAGGGGAGCTCCTCATAAAAGAGGCTGCCCAGGGCAAGGGTAAGAAAAACCAAGGCAGCAAAAACGCCACAGAGGACATCCCGGACTTTCGGAGAACGTGGTTTGCCCTTTCCTCTCTCACCTGAGGCCATCCGGTAGGCATCATAGGCATCGTGGAGTCGTTCTTGATAGAGGTCAACGTCTCCAACGGCAGAAAGACTGTGCTCATCAATTGCCTTTCTGGTAGTCTCAATTTCCTGTTCCAGTTTTCGGCGCATACAGTTTTCGGCTTCCAGCCTCTTTTCCAGCTCCTCAACCTGCCCCTTCCGGTTTTCTGACGGAGTTCCGGTCTCTTTTATCGTAACTTCGATGTCAGAGATTTTTGCAAGGATCTCATGATATCGGTGGGAAGCATTCCCATCTATTTGCTGTTTTAAGGCCTTTTTCTGCTCTTTCAGAGAAGAGAGAGCTTTTGTCACGTCCAGAGTGGAAGCGCCTGACAAGGCGATGCTGGAAAGGCGGTTTTTTAAACTTTCGCTCAAAGAACTGTCAGTAGCAGCTTTCAGTTGTTCAATGCTGATGGTGTTCTGATAAATCTCTTCGGAAACATGTCCGAGAATGGGCATAAGTTCTTCCTGCTCAGTGGCGATGATCTGTCCGCTTTCTCCTTTCCGGACAGAAAGAGAGCGATTCTTTGTATCCAGGCACCGTTCAATCCGGTAATCGTTACCTTCTGTGTGGAGTGTCAGGGAACCGCCGTAGGAAGCCTGCCCTTCCCAGGGATAATAACGGGAATAAGAATCGTGACCGGCAGCCCGTCCCCGCCCCCGTTCCATGCCAAAAAGCATACTTTTCAAATAAGCGTGGAGGGTGGATTTTCCGGAACCGTTTTCTCCGTAAATGATGTTGATGCCTTCCGAAAAAGACATGTCTTTATGACTGTATTTTCCAAAACCGGAAATATGTATATCTTTTAAGTGCATTTAAGATTCTCCTGTGTCTATATCAAAGTTGGAAAGCAGTGCGTCTAATCCGTAGTAAAAAGCATGGCGGCGAAGCGGATCTGAGAATTCCTTTTCAGTGCCATCCGGCAGGAGGGCGGCGATATAGTCGCCGATGATGTCATTTCTGTGACTGTTTAACAGTTGTTCTATGTCATAGGAAGGGATTGTATCATCCCGGAAAGAAATGATCCTTCCGGCACTGCAAAGATAATCCTTGTGGAAGACAAGATCCGGGTCCCGCTTCCCGCTCAGCGTTACCTTATACATATTAGAAACACCATACTGTTTCATGAATTTTTCCAGGGTCTGAAACAGAGATTGGTTGGTGGTGCGGTCAGTCACTTTTACCTGACAGGGAATATAGCTGCGGGAAGAAAGAGGCACAAAGCCAAGTTTCAGGGATTCCTTTCCATCTTCTCTTTTCAGTTCTCCTGCAAGGTAACCATGAGCGCCTGTCTCCGTCAGATCCAGGGGGGAGAGAGAGCCGGGGAAACCATACCGCCCGGCCTCTGAAAATTCCGGTTTGTGGATGTGGCCCAGGGCTGTGTAGGAGAAACCAGAGGCAGACAGCTTTTTTTTGTCAATGGGGATATGGGTTTCATCCCCGCCGTGGGCCAGGAGAATATGGAAATTTTCATCCTTCGGTGCAGTAAGGCTGTCATAGAGAGGTTCTTTGATTTCTCTGGAATGATAGCTGAATCCGTGAACCACTGTCTTGATCTTAGGAAAAGAAACGGTTTCCGGTTTGCTGTCAGATAAAAAGGTCACATTGGGGGCCCAGGAAAATTCTGCCAGGGAAGAACCGGGGCGGACACAGTCATGATTTCCGGCAATCAGGACTACAGGAATATCCGGGATACCGGAAAAAAGGGAATTGACTTCCTTGAGCTCCACAGGAGCCGGCTGCCTGTGAAAAAGATCGCCAGAAATAAGTACGAGATCCGGTTCTTCTTGCTGGCAGGCGTTTATAAAATCACGAAAAGCGCTTAAGATATCAAGAGAACGCTCTTTGGACCAGGGAAAGCCCCGATCCGGCTGGCACCCCAGATGGATATCTGCAGTATGCATAAACTTCATAAAAAGGTTCCTTTCTGAAAAATACTGAGAATCAGGAGAAAATCAACGGCAATGGCAGTAATTTTCTCTCTTCTGAACATTATATCACAGGAAGAGACAGGAAGCAAAAAAATGGGTTTTATAAAATGCATAAAATTTATCCAAAAATGGAAAAATAATTGTTCACTTATTCCAAAACATGTGGTACACTAGTAATATAACTATAATTTAACAGCAAGAGGTGATAGTGTGGTTAAGAAAGAGATGATTGCAATGCTGCTGGCCGGTGGGCAGGGCAGCCGGCTGGGAGTTTTAACGGCAAATGTGGCCAAGCCAGCCACAGCGTTTGGCGGCAAATATCGTATTATTGATTTTCCGCTCAGTAACTGCATTAACTCTGGTATTGATACAGTGGGTGTGTTGACCCAGTATCAGCCGCTTCGGCTTAATTCCCACATCGGAATCGGTATCCCGTGGGATCTGGACCGGAATATCGGAGGAGTGACAGTGCTTCCGCCTTATGAGAAGAGCAACAACAGCGAGTGGTATACCGGTACGGCCAATGCCATTTATCAGAACCTTCAGTATATGGAGTCTTACAACCCTGATTATGTTCTGATTTTATCGGGCGATCATATTTATAAGATGGATTATGAGGTGATGCTCGATTACCATAAGGCAAACAATGCAGATATTACCATAGCAGCCCTTCCGGTTCCCATCGAGGAGGCCAGCCGTTTTGGCGTGGTGATTACGGACGAGAACAGCCGGATCACAGAGTTTGAGGAGAAGCCGGAACATCCCAGGAGCAACCTGGCCTCCATGGGGATTTACATCTTCAGCTGGAAAGTTTTAAGGGAGGCATTGATTAAAATGTCTGATGAGCCAGGCTGCGATTTTGGAAAACATGTGATTCCCTACTGCCACAGCAAGGGAGACCGGATCTTTGCCTTTGAGTACAATGGTTACTGGAAGGATGTAGGGACTCTTGGCTCCTACTGGGAGGCGAATATGGAGCTGGTAGACATCATTCCGGTGTTCAATCTGTATGAGGAATTCTGGAAGATCTACACCAAGAGCGATATCCTTCCGCCTCAGTACATTTCCGGTGATTCTGTCATTGAGAGGAGCATCGTTGCAGAAGGAACAGAAGTCTACGGCGAGGTTTACAATTCCGTGGTGGGCGTCGGCGTGAAAATCGGCAAGGGGGCGGTAGTCCGGGATTCGATTCTGATGTCCGGCGTGGCCATCGGTGACGGAACCGTTGTGGACAAGGCGATCATCGCGGACAATGTGACTGTTGGCTCCAACGTCCGCTTAGGCTGCGGAAGCTATGCAGAGAGTAAGCTAAATCCTAAGGTTTACGCTTTTGATCTGGTGACAGTGGGAGAGGATTCCTCCATTCCAGACGATGTGAGCATCGGCAGGAATACGGCGATCTCAGGTATTACGGAACCGGCTGATTACCCGGATGGGAGCCTGGAGAGCGGAGATTACATTATAAAGGCAGGTGGAGAAAAGTGAGAGCGGTAGGTATTATTCTGGCAGGCGGTAACAATAAGAAAATGAGGGAATTGTCAGAAAAGCGGGCCGTGGCCGCGATGCCGGTCGCAGGCAGCTACCGGGCGATTGATTTTTCCCTGAGCAATATGACCAATTCCCATATCAAAAAGGTGGCAGTATTCACCCAGTATAATTCCATCTCCTTAAATGAGCATTTAAGCTCCTCAAAATGGTGGGATTTCGGAAGAAAACAGGGCGGGCTTTATGTATTCACCCCCACTCTCTCAGCCATCAACAACAACTGGTACAGAGGCACAGCGGATGCCCTCTGGCAGAATATCAATTATTTAAAGAACAGCCATGAGCCTTATGTGGTGATCGCCTCCGGCGACGGCGTCTATAAGCTGGATTACAATAAGGTGTTGGAGTATCATATCGCGAAACAGGCAGATATTACGGTGGTCTGCAAGGATATGTCGGAGGAGGCGGATGTAAGCCGCTTCGGCCTGGTACGGACAGGGGAAGACGGCAGAATTGTGGAGTTTGATGAGAAACCTATGGTGGCCACATCCCACACGGTTTCCTGTGGCATCTATGTGGTCCGCCGCCGCCAGCTCATTGAGCTGATTGAGAAGTGTGTTGAGGAAGACCGTTACGACTTTGTTCAGGATATCCTGATTCGTTATAAAAATATGAAACGGATCTATGCTTATAAGCTGGATTCCTACTGGAGCAACATTTCCTGTGTGGACGCTTACTATAAGACCAACATGGAATTCCTGAAGCCGGAGGTCCGGAATTATTTCTTCAATACTTATCCTGACGTATATTCCAAGGTGGATGACAATCCGCCGGCCAAGTATAACGTGGGGGCAAGGGTGCGCAACAGCCTGGTTTCTAGCGGCTGTATTATCAACGGCGAGGTAGAAAATTCTGTGCTGTTTAAGAAGGCCTATATCGGAAATAACTGTATCATCCGAAATTCCATTATCCTGAACGATGTTTATATTGGTGACAATACGCGGATTGAAAACTGTATCGTGGAGAGCAGGGATACGATCCGTGCCAATATGACTTATATCGGTGAGCCGGACAATATCAAAATCGTGATTGAAAAAAATGAAAGGTTTGTGCTTTAAGCTCCCGTGAGCAAGAAACAAAGGAAGGGGACTGTGTAACATGCAGATTACAGACGTGAGGGTTCGGAAAGTATCAAAAGAAGGAAAAATGAAGGCCATTGTGTCCATTACCCTGGATAATGAGTTTGTTGTCCACGATATCAAGGTGATTGAGGGAGAAAAGGGTATGTTTATTGCCATGCCCAGCAGGAAGGCCGCAGATGGAGAGTACCGGGATATTGCTCATCCTATCAATTCTGACACCAGAGATAAGATTCAGAGCATCATTCTGGCAAAGTATGAGAGTACACTTCTGGAGGCGGACGAAGAAGAGTAAAGTTTATAAAGTGAAAGTTATGGAATAGGAGTATGCAGAGAAACAGGACAGTTTCCCGGGAAGGGAACGGTCCTGTTTTTTGCGTAGGAAATATAAGGAAATCGGCCGTTTTGCGGCGTTTATCCTACATGGCGGGCAGGGGGAAAAGTCTCCCCTGCCTGATTGTATGTTCGGAGAAAATGCCAAAGTCCATAACTTTCGTTCATGGAGTCAATGACTATGATTCATTTTACAGAGAGAAGCATTAGAAATATAATATATATAGATCAATAAAGCTGTAAAGGCATGAAAATACAGACAATTTAAAGAGGGAGGTATCTTATGGCAAACAAGGTATTGGAACAGACGATGAAAAAGAACAATGGAATTCTCCGGATGGTTCCGGACTTTATTCCCAGGGATTCCTGGATGCCGGGACGCAGACTCCGTCTGCATCCGGATGATTATGCCTATTATGGAAACGAGCTGGGCATGATCGAGGAGCGATGGTTCTGCGCGACGGCTCCGGTGGAGCATGGAGTCAAAAACGCTCCGGAGAATCTGGGGATGCAGTACGTGGATTGTGACGGGGAGCAGATTTTATTTAAGGATGTGGTGGAGGAGTTAAAGGAAGAGCTGATCGGCGAAGAGTTGTGGGAGAAATACGGAAGATGGCCCATGTTCTCCAAATTTTATGATTATGCGACGACGTCCTTTTTCCACGTACATCCCACAGAGGCGGCAGCTTGCTTAAAACCGGGAGCGGTCATGAAACCGGAGGCATATTATTATCCGCCTCAGATGAATATGTCTGCTGCCAACGCCAATGTCATTACCTATCTGGGGATTGACCCTTCCGTCAGCAAGGAAGAGGTTCTGGAGAGACTTAAGGCTTTTGACAAAAAAGAAAATAGGATCGTGGAACTTTCCAGGGCTTACCGCCTGGAACTTGGGACAGGCTGGTACACTCCGGCCGGCGTTCTTCACGGCTGCGGTTCCTGGTGTACGTATGAGCCCCAGTGGATGAGTGAGTCCTATGCGGTCTTTGAGAACTATACAGACAATCATTATCCGGCCTTTTCTCACAGTGAGATGAATAACCTGGTCCCGGAGGAGGCGGAAGATGAATATGAATATACGATGAGCCTGATCGACTGGGAGGTCAACACAGATCCTTATTATCGGAAAAAGTATTTCCGTCGTCCCATTGTGGAGCAGGAGACAGAGGAGTACATATCCAAATGGATCACCTACGGCAATCCCTACTTTGGAGCCAAAGAACTGACCGTGCGTCCGGGGCAGAGTGCCTTGATACGGGATAAGGCGGCTTATGGATGTATTTTACTGACCGGACACGGTATGTTCGGAGAGCTGGAATGCGAAGCACCAAATGTGATCCGGATGGGACAGATGACGAAAGATGAGTTTTTTGTATCCCATAAACGTGCCAATGAAGGGGTGCTGATCACCAATCATTCCTGCGAAGACATGGTCATGCTGAAACATTTCTGCAATAACTGCAAAATGCCGGATGCACCGGAGGTATAACAGAGGGGGGAGATAAATTGGCGGCGTATATTCTTCAGATGAAAGAGATCGACAAAATCTTTCCCGGAGCTAAGGTTCTGGACCATGCCAGCCTGGAAGTGAAACAGGGGGAGATTATGGGGCTGATCGGTGAGAACGGGGCGGGGAAATCGACATTGCTTAAGATTCTGACGGGATTATATACCAAAAGTTCTGGTCAGATTTTCTTTAAAGGCAGGGAGGTTTCTTATGCGTCCATTGAAGAGGCAGCCGATGACGGAATTGCGTTTATGCATCAGGAACTTAATATCTTTCCTAATATGACAGTGGCGGAAAATATTTTCCTCAACCGGAAGGATTATACAAACCGGCTGGGACTTGTTCAGAAGAAGCGGATGGAAGCGGATGCCAGAAGGGTGTTGGAGACTCTGGGGGTGAAGATCAATGTAAATGCCATGGGCAGCGACTTAAGCATCCATGAGCAGCAGATGGTGGAGATCGCCAAGGCGATGTCCATGAATGCAGAACTGATCATCATGGATGAGCCGACAGCAGCCCTTCCGGAAAATGAAGTGGAGATTTTTTTCCGTTTTATCCGGAGATTAAACAGTCAGGGAATCACGATCATCTATGTGTCCCATAAAATGGTCGAGATCGAAACGATCTGCGACAGAGTCACCATCCTTCGAAACGGTTCTGTTATAGATGTGGTAAAAGTGGGGGAGACTGCCATAGACGAGATGGTCAATAAGATGGTGGGCAGGCAGCTGGACGAATATTATGTACATACTCCGACGAAAAACAACAATGTCCTTCTCAAAGTTTCCGGTTTAAGTGGAGAGAATTTTGACAATGTGGATTTGGAGCTGATGAAATCAGAGGTCCTTGGGATCTATGGGCTGGCCGGTTCCGGGACTCTGGAGCTTGCAGAAACCCTGTTTGGATATCGAAAATCCGTGAAAGGCACTGTGACGTTAGAGGGAAAAGAGATCCGGAAAAAGGATATTGCAAACATGGTGAAAAACCGGATCGCTTATGTTCCTTTGAATCGGAAAAAGGATGGATTTGTCCGGGATATGTCTGTCTTTGAAAATATTTCTATGGCAGGCTGTGAAAGCCACAAAAAAGGAGTGTTTATTGACTGGAGTAAAAACAGGGAAATCTGCGATGAGTTTATGAAAACCCTCTCCATCAAAGCGGTCAGCCGGGACACCCATGTCAACCTGCTCTCCGGAGGAAACCAGCAGAAGGTGGTGCTTTCAAAATGGCTGTCCATCCATCCCAAGGTTCTGATTCTCAATGAGCCGACAAGAGGCGTGGATGTGGGCGCGAAGGCAGAGATCTATAACTTGATTGACCGTCTGGTGAAGACAGAGGAGCTGGGGATTATCCTGATCTCTTCAGAGGCGCCGGAGGTGCTGGGAATGACGGACCGGGTGCTGATCATGCACAAAGGACAAATTTGTGCAGCGCTGAAAACGGAAGGAGTGCAGCAGGAACAGCTTTTGAAGCTTGCATCCGGCGGGAAGGAGGAGCAGGATGAAACGAAACAGGAAACCGCATGATCTGGCTCCCTTTTTATCTATGGTGCTGCTTTTCGTGCTCTTTACGCTGATCACCCCCAGGTTTGCGGGTTTAGGGAATATCAAAATGATCAGCAAACAGGTGGCTATCAACGGAATTTTAGGCGTTGCCCTGTTTTTGGTGGTACTCACCGGGGGGATTGACATTTCCATCGGTTCCACTCTGTCCCTTCTGTGTGTGCTGACGGGATTTCTGGAATCAAAAAAGATTCCTTTTCTGATAGTTGTGCTGTTGGTACTCCTTTGCGGCGGTGTGGTGGGATATCTGAAGGGAATCCTGGTCACAAAGATCCGTCTGCCGGATCTGATCGTAACCCTGGCGGCAAAAAACCTGATCCGGGGAATTGCCCTGATGTTCAGTGTCCAGGCCTATGTGATTACTTCCCCTGCCATGGTTTCTTTAGGCTCCGGGCAGCTTTTCGGAGTGATTCCCTATCCCTTCCTCTGTTTCATGGCTGTAGCTTTGGTCACAGCTCTGATTCTTGGAAAAACCCGTTTTGGCAGAAGGATTTATGCCATGGGAGGAAACAGAGAGGCAGCCATTCAGGCGGGGATTGATGTGGGAAGGACCAAGAGAAGCGTGTATGCTTTTTCCGGCATTTTGGTGGGAGTGGGTGCTGTTCTCTACTCCAGTCTCTACAAAAACATTCTGGCCTCCAAAATCGGAAGCGATACTTTAAACACACTGCTGGCAGTGGTACTGCTTGGAGGGGCCAGCATGAGCGGCGGTTATGGAAAGGTTCCCGGAATCGTGTTTGGTGCCCTGACCATGGCGATTTTAAACAACGGCATGATTCTGGCACGCTCTACCGATTACTGGGTGACGGCTCTCACGGGAATCTTGATCCTTGTGTCCATGATGGTACAGTTTTTGCAAAACTCTGAGCTCTTTAAACGCAACAGACTTGGAGGTGCAAAGAAAAAATGAAGGCAAAGATAAAGAAACTTTTTTCTGACTATAATTACAGACGGTATGCGATTCTGACCGGGCTTTTGGTTCTCATGCTGATCGGCTTTTCACTGGAATCGAAGGTCTATGCAACACCGGAAAATTTCACCAACATCGCGGCAAAATTTGCGGAGATCGGCCTGATTGCTGCATCCATGTCCTTGGTCATGCTGACGGGAGACATTGATCTTTCCGTGGGATCTGTTATGTGCTTCAGTGCTTTTTTTGCAGGAATGCTTATGCAAAGTCAGGTGCCAGTGCCCCTTGCCATCCTGTGTGCTCTTTTTGTGGCGGCGGCGATCGGCCTGCTGAACGGTTTTATGATCGCGGTGCTAAATATGCAGCCGGTCATAGTGACTCTTGGTACCATGACAGCCTTTCGGGGACTCTGCTATGTGTTTAAGCAGGGCGGTCCCATGAGAGGGTTTCCCGATGAGTCTTTTTTCCAGTTTGGAAAGGGTACTCTTTTTGGGATCCTGCCCTACTCGTTCGCCCTGGTGATCCTGGTGTTTGTGATTCTCTCTGTGGCCATGAAACGGACAAGGTTCGGGCTGGATGTGAGGGCCATCGGAAACAATGCCAGTGCGGCAGCTTTTTCCGGAATCAATGTAAAAAAATACAGGATCGGCCTTTTTACTTTTAACGGCTTTCTCTCTGGTCTGGCCGGCATTGTGATCCTTTCCAGAATGCAGGGGATCGAGGCGGCTCTGGGAGACGGCTATGAGTTTGATGCCATTACCATGTGCCTTTTGGGCGGCATCAGCATCAACGGCGGAAAAGGGACACTGTTTGGGGCTTTTATCGGCATAGTGGTGATCGGTTATCTGAAAAGCGGTATGAACATTTCCCATATCAGCGCCTATTATCAGTCTGCAATCCTGGGGGCGATCATCCTTTTGTCCGTGATCATGGGGAATCTGGAACCACTTAAGAAAAAGAAAGAAAAGTGATAGTCAAAGCTTCATTATCCCAAAAGGGAATGAAATAAAACAAAAGGAGGATATGATTTATGAGAAGAAAACGTGTGGCAGCTTTAACGGTGGCGCTGGCGGTGTTTGCAGGGGCACTGGGTTCTCTGGCCGGCTGCGGCGGCAAAGAGGAGACGCCGGCACAGACAAAGGCAAAAGAGGAGACACAGGCGCCTACAGAGGGGAAGACACAAACGCCTACAGAGGCGAAAAAAGAGACTGACGCTTCTTCAGAAGAAGGAACAAAGACCATCTATTTTATGCCTAAAGAAGTGGCAGGCGCATGGAATGTATATTCTTGCACTGGCGCAGAGGACGCCGGAAAAGAGCTGGGGATTGATGTGATCATCAGCGGCCCGGCCAACGCAGATCCCACAGAGCAGATCAACATGCTGGAGGACGCGATTGTTGCAAAGCCGGATGCCATTGTGATTGCAACCAACGATGCGGCTGGCTGTAAAGCATCCATTGACAAGGCAGTGGAGCAGGGAATTTTGGTTTTGACCTATGACTCCGACTGTGCGGACAGCGGTCGGTCCTTCTATGTGAATTCTGCCAGTGACTATGAATGCGGTCGTATGTTTGTGCGGGATGTGGCAGAATCCGTGGGAGAGGACGCCAAGGTTGCTGTGATGGGCGGCGGCATCAGTGCCGGAAACCAGCAGGAGCGTCTTGCGGGCGTGCAGGATGAAATGAAGGAAAACTATCCGAACATGGAACTGCTCGCAACCACATGGTCTGACGATGATACAGAAGTGGCTCTGCAGAACGCGGAAAATCTGATCCTGGCAAATCCGGATCTCCAGGCAATCATCGGTATTTCCGGATATGAGCCTCACTCTGCGGCGGCAGCAGTGAAAGAAGCGGTAGAACAGGGAAACCTGGAGGAAGGCTCTGTGTTTATCACCGGCCTGACCCTGCCGGATGTCATCCGCCCCTATATTGAAGACGGTACCGTGGAGAGCGCCTATGTGACGGAGCCTGCTTATCTGGCTTATACCGCAGTTTATACGGCTTATGAGATGCTGGGCGGTGAGAGCTTTTCCGACGGGGATAAATTTCAGGTGGAAGGTCTGGAAAATGTGGAAGCGGAGGTGACAGGAGAGTATATTTACTTTGGCTTGATTGCCCTTGATAAGAATAATATCGGAAACTACAGCTGGTAAGCGAAATCAGGAGGAAGCATGGATTTTATCGGGATTGATGTGGGTACATCAGGTTGTAAGGCATCGGTAATCTCACAGACAGGGCAGATCCGAAAGAGTGCCAGACAGGATTATCCGGTGCTTGGCAATGCACCCGGGGAAGCTGTGCTGAGTCTTACGGCTGTGTGGAACAGTGTAAAAGCCGCCCTGAAAGAACTTGCACCGGAAGCGTCCGGTGCAAAGGCGGCGGCGGTCTCTTCCCTTGGAGAAACCCTTGCCCTGGTGGGAAAGGACGGAAAGCTTCTGCTTGATACGGCTATCACTTACATGGATGAGCGGAATGTAAAAATGTGGGACAGGTTAAAGAGGCTGGTCCCTGAAAAAGAGGTGTATGAGATCACCGGAAAGACGGGACCGCAGATTGCGGCGGTCAATCAGTACACCTGGTGGAAGGAGCAGGAGCCGACACTGTCAGAACAGGCAGACAGGATTCTTTTTGTGGACAGCTTTATCGCATACATGCTGTCCGGAGAGGCCGCTGTTGATTATTCGGCGGCTTCCAATACCTTGTTTTTTGACATCAATACCCTGGAATGGTCCGGGGAACTTGCGGACGCATTTGGGGTCGATTTAACGAAGTTTCCGAATGTGGTAAGAGCGGGGACACGTCTTGGTCCCATCAGAAGGAAACTTGCCGAGGAATTGGGACTTCCTTTCGGGCTGGAAATCTTGAGCGGCTGTCATGATCAAATCAGTGCGGCCATCGGAGGAGGAGCCCTTGAGAGTGGGGACGCGGTGCTTGGAGAAGGCTCCACAGAAGCGCTCAATCTATTGGTGGACAAAGCTCAGATTGGCCGGCTGAAAAAAGGCAGATTACCCATAGAACCTTTTGCGGGGAAAGGGGTTTACATTTCCATGTTCAGTCAATATATGCACGGGAACTGTCTGAAATGGTTTGTGGAAAACTTTACGGGGGATTTAAAGGAGACCTGTGACAGAGAAGGGCGTAGTGTCTATGAGGCATTAAATACAGCCTGCACATCAGTCCTCCCTTCGGATCTGATATTCCTCCCGTATCTGTCAGGAACCTGCTTTTCTGATATTGGAAAACCCATGGGCTCCTTCATCGGAATGGATACGGGAACGACGGTCAGTCATTTATACAGGGCCATGCTGGAAGGCCTAAGCTGTGAGACGGCAGGGATGTTTGACCAGATCAAACAGTATCAAATTCCTTGTAAGAAGATCACGGCAGTGGGGGGAGCCTCATGTTCCTCTGTCTATATGCAGATAAAGGCAGATGTCTGTGGGAGAGAAATTGAAACGTTAAAGCAGTCCGAGGCAGGAGTGAGAGGTCTGGCTATGCTCTGCGCAGTGGAAGCTGGCTGTTATTCCGATCTGAGAGAGGCCGGGGCGCAGTTTTTGGAACGGGACAGGCTTTATGTGCCGCAGAGGGAGGCTTCCGGAATCCGAAGGCGCTATGAGGCAGTCCGAGATGCAGTGAAACAGTTTTACGCACAGTCAGAATAAACTCAGAAAATAAATGGGAGATAAACGATATGCTTGTAAATATGAAAGAGATG
Organism: Lachnospiraceae bacterium; assembly: GCA_022792835.1. GTDB lineage: Bacteria > Bacillota > Clostridia > Lachnospirales > Lachnospiraceae > Lientehia. Next base: position 18,800 of record JAAWBT010000077.1, read on the forward strand.
CTGAAAGAGGCCAGGAAGAAGAAAATGGCCATTGCGGCGATCAATACGCCGGCCTTTGATCTTGTGCGTGCGGCAGTGGAAGCTGCCGAGGAACTGAAAACGCCGGTGATCCTGGATCATGCCAGTGCCCATGAGGATGCGATCCCGATGGAAGTGATCGGGCCTTATATGGTGGAGTGCGCAAAAAGTGCTTCTGTCCCTGTGGCTGTGAATCTGGATCACGGACTGAGTATGAATATGTGCCTGCGTGCCATAAAGTGTGGATTTTCTTCTGTTATGTACGATGCCTCTTACCTCCCCTATGAGGAGAATCTGGCAAAAGTGAAGGAGGTCTGTGATATGGTCCACCCGCTGGGGATTACTGTGGAGGCAGAGATTGGACGGATGCCGGGCTTTGGCAATCACGGGGGCATTGATCCTAAGGATAAGAGCGGATTCTACACAGATCCAGAGGTCGCGAGGGATTTTGCAGTGCGGACAGGCTGCGATGCACTGGCCGTGTGCGTGGGTACGGAGCATGGATTCTATGAGGCGCCGCCGGTCCTTGATCTGAAACGACTGGAGGAAATCCGGGCGGCAGTCCCGGAGGAGACAGCGTTGGTTATGCATGGGAGTTCCGGCGTAAGTTTTTCTGACCTGCAGGCCGCCATCACAGCTGGAATGTCCAAGATCAATTATTATACGTACCTGTCTATTCAGGCGGCCCCGAAGCTTCAGAAGATCATTGCTGAAAATCCGGAGCGGACCTATTATCACAATCTGACCTCCTGTGCCTATGAGATCTTGAAGCAGGGGGCAAAGGAAATTATTACTTGCATGAGGAATGGACAGTAAAAGGAGGAAATTATGCCGAAACTGATTGATATTTTGACAAAATTTCCGTTCTCTGACGGAAAAAAGTACCCCAGACTGATCCGAAAGGAAGAGTACAGCACAGCTCTTTATCCGCCGGACAATGCGTTTACCAGCGATAATACCTTTACAATTGTCAGTACAGATACCTTTATGCTGGGAATTTACGAGCTGGGGCCAGGGGGAGCCTTTGACCCTTTGGATATTCACCCTGGAGACGAATTTTATTATATTCTACAGGGTCCCATCGTACAGAGGAGCGGAAACGGGCAATTTGCCTGGCTGGAGACAGGGGATGGGCTTTTTATGCCCCAGGAAGCGTGGCATAAGGCCCACAATTTTTCGGACAGGAAAGTCCGGGTTCTCTATTTCATCACACCAAAGGCATGGGGAGAGGATATTCCGCCAGCCTACATCCCCTCAGATGAGGAGACAAAGTTTTATAAGGGGCCCAATAATGATAAGCTGCCGGATATGCGGAATGTGATCAAAGCTACTGCCCGCCAGGGGTGTACGGACGATATCGGGAGCTGGCCTGTGGACGGGGCCGAGGCCAGAAGATATCCCCAGGCAGTTTATGCAGTCAGAGACTGTGACAAATTGAATAATATTCACGGCACGAAACACCCTATGCTGCTTCGCTTCATCGGAAGCAATGACTTCGGGCATTTCGGAGAATTTATTCTGCCGGCCGGCGGATATGGACCGCGGTGTTCGGAGGAAGACTGCCATGAGGGGGACGGGGCCATCTACTGCATCGATGGACCGGTTACGATTAATTTGATAAAAATGCAGGAATCTTTCCAGCTTTGCCCGGGAGACTCCTTCTTCCTTCCTGCCGGGACCCACTATCAGCTTGTGAACTTTGAAGACCATCCGGTGAAAGCTGTCTTTGCGATCACAGCTCTGTAGATTTCTGGCAGGCATCTCACGAATATATAAACAATGAAAATTGTGTATACTAAAAGAATCCTGGATTACAGGATTCTTTTTTTAAAAGGAATCGGGGAGGGCGTCAGAGATGTATTTTGAAATGGACGAGTATTATTTTTACCGTATTGCCCAGACACAGAATATCACGAAGGCTTCGGAGGAGATCCACATCTCCCAGCCGGCGCTCAGCAAGGCGGTGGCCAGGTTGGAGAAGAAACTGGACTGTAAACTTTTTTTTCGGAATCAGAAGGGAGTCAGGCTGACGCCTGCCGGAGAGGTCCTTTTTGACGGAGTCAGACGGAGCATGGAGATCATGAACCAGACGGTGAATCAGATCTCGAGGATCAATTATTCTGATTATGGTGAAATCAATATCGGCGGGGGCGACGATTTGTTTACCTATTTTATGATTCCAGTGATCAGGGAGTACCACAGCCTCTATCCCAATGTGATCGTCAAAGAGACCCTGTCTTCGAATTCGGAACAGACCATTGAAAATCTGCTGCAAAAACAAATTGATATCGGCCTTTTAAACAGGAAAATGGAGTGTGATCAACTGGAGTTCCGCAAGATCTGTGAACTGCATGAGGTGGTCGTTGTGGGAGAGCGGTATGCGGCTCTGGCAAAACTGGGGAACCTGGAGTGGGGGGAACTGACTGAATTTCCGATTCTTCTCCATCCAAGGAGTACTCATACACGAAAGCGTTTTGATGATAAGATGAAGGAGATGGGGGTCCAGATTAAGGCGAGCCTGGAGGTGGGGAGCACCCCGGTGATGATCCAGCTTGCGCTGGAAGGGTTTGGCCTTGCCGTAGTGTCGAAGGAAATCGCTCAGATGGATTACCGATATGAAAGACTGACAGAGCTGCCCATGTCGCCGCCCTTAAAGGCAAGGGATACTTTTGTGGCCTGGAACAGAGAACGGAAGATGCCTTCCTGTTTCCATAATCTGATCGAGTGTATTTATCAGAAAATTCATAAAATGGAAAACTGAAAAAGTTAGGATAACTGTTCTATTTCCTTCTGCTTCTGCATAAAATAGAGGAGAAGGAGTGGTGATAATTGGCAGAATACAGACGTTTTATCTCCTATATATATGCCTATGAAGGCGATATGAAGACAAAAAATGTGGGCTTTGCCAAAATTGAGGCCAGGAACGGCCAGTGCCGGATCAGCATCAGCATCAAAGGGGCCTATGAATGCAGCGGACAGGAACTGACTCTTTTTGGTTACGGGTATCAGGAGGCAGACTGCCTGCTGGTTCCGCTTGGGCAGATTCCTGTAAAAAACGGGACAGGAGAAGCGGTGTTTGGAAAACAGGAAGAGAATCTTAGCGGAAGCGGTTATGGCCTTGGATTTGTCAAAGGTTTATATCTGCGAAGCAGAGGCTCTGTGGGGAAAGCGTATCTGACTACCTGGGATGATACGGTCATACATATTACGACATTGAGAAACGCCAGGATTGCCGGGGAAAAAAGAGGTTTGAAGGCAGAGAATGATCTGAAAGCAGCGGCATTGCCAGAAGCAGAGGCGAAGGTAGCGGAGGCATTGACCGGGATGGAGGCGTTCCGGCAGTCAGAGCAGACGACAAAGGCAGAACCTCTGGATTTAAAGCTGGCAGGACCTAAGGTTTTACAGGCCGTACTGCCACAGCTGCTAGAACCAAAGGAGCAGGAGTTATCAGAACCGAAAGGGCCAAAGCTGGCAGAATCCAGGATATCACAGCTGCCGGAACCGAAAATGGCGGCTCCCTCAGAACCGGTAGTGCCGGAGACGCCAAAGACATTAAAACTGAAAAAACCGGAACAGCCGGAACTTCTGGGACCAGAACCATCAAACTTAGAAGAGCAGGCAGAACCTACAGAGAGGAAAACGGAAGGCAAGATGCCGGAGAATTTTTATTTCCGGGAGGGCTTTCCGGAGCTTCCTCTTTGGGAATGCCTGCAGAAAATTCTGCCCAGAAAGCGGATTCTGTCGGAAGAGGGCTGGGAGGTTCTGCAGATCCACATTCAGGATATCGGCAGACTGCCAAGGGAAAATTGGCCTTACGGGAATAACAGCTTTGTGCTCCATGGGTATTTTCAGTATCAATACTTGATCCTGGCAAGGAGGCCGAGAGCTTCTGCGAAACGGTTTCAGTCCGGATATCAATATATTCTGGGAGTACCTGGAATTTTTAAACCGCAGGAAAAATTTATGGCCTCCATGTTCGGGCTTCCTGAATTTAAACGTGCAGCCGGAAACAGAACGGAGGATTTTGGATTCTGGTGTGGCACCGTACAGATGTAAGTTTATGGTTTAATTATAAAAAAATGGGAAATACTCCGGATAAAAGGAATTGACGGTGATCATATGAACAGACAAATTTATTACCATAAAGCCGGAAAATGGTTTTCACCGGAGTTGTTCGGGGGCCAGCTGAAAAAACTGGTGGCAGAAGTAAAAAAAACCACGAGAAAAGAAGGAGTGTTGTTCCTTTGCATAGGGAGTGACCGATCCACGGGAGACAGTCTTGGACCTTTGGTGGGCTACAAGCTGCAGAGAACGAAAGGAGAAGAATACCGGGTATTTGGCACACTGATGCAGCCCATCCATGCAGTGAATTTAAAGGAAACCATGGAAATGATCGGACAGTATTATCGGGACTATGTTGTTGTGGCCATCGATGCGTCGGTAGGAAGATATGAACATGTGGGTTATATTACACTGGGGCGCGGCGCCATACGGCCGGGGCTTGGAGTCAGCAAAAACCTGATGTCTGTGGGAGACATTTTCATTACGGGAATTGTAGGATATGGGGGGAATTTTGAACCGCTTCTCCAAAATACCCGTCTTTCTGTGGTGATGGAGCTGGCAGACTGCATCTGCGCGGGAATCGGCTGCGTGAGAGCTCCAGATATGGAAAGGGACGTGGACTATGGAAATACCCAGAAATATCAGGCAGATTGGGGATATTGACAGAGAACTTGGACTGTATTTGGAAGACTATGTAGCGACCTTTATGGAAAAGGTACGGCGCAAGGATGAGACCTGTGTCGGGGTTCTTCTGGGCAGACAGGAAAAGGGTCAGGATATCCCCTGCCTCTTTGTACGGGGAGCCATTATAGCAAAGGACTATGAGGTGAATGGAGGAAGAGTGGTTATGACGGCCTCGGCCTGGAATCACGTTTATGAACAGGCAGAGAACTATTTTAAAGATGTGGAGATCTGCGGCTGGTTTCTGTGCAGCAGTGACAGCAGGATGATGGACATCTACAATCTGCAGAAAAGCCACAGCGAGAATTTCCGAAGCCAGCATCAGGTGCTTTTGGTTTACGACGGAAACAGGGAGGAAGAGACCGTCTACTGGTTTGATGCCCAGGGCGGGCACCGACTTCAGGGATATTATATTTATTACGAACGAAATGAACAGATGCAGGAATACATAATTTCCAGAGAGCCGGTCAGGAAAACAGAGTTTACCGCACTCCAGGCGACAAGAGGCGCTTCGGATGAGGCAGCCAGGCAGTTTCGGACCATCATGGACGGAAAACAGGAGAAAGAAGAACAGACTTCCAGGGGGAATTCCATATCGAAGGCACTCCGGACAGTCAGTGTGGCAGCCCTCCTGTGCGGTGCCGGATTCGGTCTGGCAGCCTGGTATAAGTATGATGGGATGCAGGGAATCAGAGAAGTAGCTTCTGTGATTACTGGAAAAGGCCAGACAGAAACAGAGGCTGTTTTGGCAGAAAAGGGTCAGGAAGAAACAGGACAGGCCCTTGTCAGAGAGGTGGCAGGAGAAGTGAGACCGACGGAAAAACCCACGGAGGCTGCTCCTTCGGAAGCTGCCTCCACACAACCGATGGCTCCCGGACAGACTACAGAAACGGCTCCCAGGCAGACGGCCCCCGCCACGGAGGCTTCTTCAAAAGCGGAAACACCTGCCCAATCCTTGGCAGAGACAAAGCCTGTCCGGGAAGAATCGACAGAAAGTGCTGCGCCGGCTGACGCTCAGGTGGCCTACCAGGAATATACAGTGAAAAGCGGCGATACCCTTTCGCTGATCTGCCAGGAGTTTTATGGGGAGAGGAACCCGAGCCTGGTGGCAGAGGTCTGCAAGTTCAACGGGATGGCCAATGCCAATCTGATTTATGAGGGACAGGTGTTAAAACTGCCCGAACAATAATAATTCTGTGTTTCTGTATTTGGTATAAGAACACACGAAGAAAAGCGGCGCGTTCTAAGCCGCTTTTCTCCTGTGTTTTCCACTGAAACAAAAATGCGGAAACTCAAATGGAAAAGTGTTGAATTTGCCTATCCTTTTGAGTATAATGGGACGTGTGCAAGTCGGGAGACTTCGGACAGATCCCATTTTTTGTTTGTCGCATTAGGAAATGTTATCTTATATATATACGAGAAAAATTCTTTCAGAGCAGCGCACATGACAGGAATTCCCTCAGGTTTTCCGGGGAGGAATCACATATGGACAAAAACAAAGACAGAGAGAGCAGGAAGCGGAAGCTCAGGGCCGGAGTCATCGACAGCAGAACAGGTTTACGGGATGAGGAAGTCCAGGAGGTCCGCCAGGCAGGAAGACGGAGGAAGAGGCAGATCTGGCTGGCAGCGGCAGCCGTTCTTGCGGTTTTGGCGGCGGCTGGTGTTTTGGGGTTTCGTATGTATCAAAACGGACGTCAATATACGGAGGCTACGGTTCTCTGGGAAAAAGAGATGGCGGCGGATGCGTCTTCCGGTTACGAAACTTATGGGGAGAATCTTCTCCGATATACAAGAGACGGTGTCTCGTATCTGAACCGGAAAGGGGAGGAGATTTGGAATCAGGCATTTGAGATGAAATCGCCTTTTGCGGCAGTGAGGGGCGATTATGCAGTGATTGCTGACCGGAACGGCTATGCAATTTACATCTGTGACAAGACGGGCTGTCGGGGGATGGTATCGACCGCCCTTCCGATCTCCAAGGTTTCCGTTTCCTCTACTGGAGTTACGGTGGCAATCCTTGAGGATACAAAGAGCAATGTGATTGCTTTTTATGATAAGACTGGGAAAAAGCTTCAGATCGAAGTGCAGACTACCCTGGCAGGAAATGGATATCCCATTGACCTGGATATTTCTCCCAATGGGATGCTGCTCATGGTATCCTATATTTATCTGGATGAGGGACTTATGCAGAATCAGGTGGTCTTCTATAATTTCGACGATGAGGGACAGAGCGTGAAGGACCGTCTGGTGGGCGGATTTAAAGAGTATGAGGACTCCATTGTGGCAAGAGTCCGTTTTTTGGACAATCTAAACGCCTGTGCATTTGCCCAGGACCGTCTGTGTTTTTATTCTCTGGAGCATACGGTCCAGCCAGAGCTTATGGAGCAGGTTGATATAAACGGAGAGATAGAATGCATTTGCTATTCGGAAAATTATGCGGGGATTATTGTCTCAGAAAGCGGTGGTCCGAAAAAATTGTTCCTTTATGGAGCTTCCGGAAAAGAAATGTTTTCCGAGGAGATAGGCATGGGATATGATCACATGGAAGTTTCAGGTTCTTATGTCCTGCTTTACAATGATGCAGAATGCAGGATCTACAGTACTTCGGGGAAACTTAAATATGAAGGAACGCTTCCAGGCGGTACAGATAAGCTGTTGAGCCTCGGGGAACGTCGTTACATACAGGTGGGCCCCCAGGTCATAAGGGAACTGGAGCTTAAATGACGGAGCCTTTACGAAAGGAATAAACATAGGAGAATGGACATTCGATTAATTGCGCTGGACCTGGACGGGACGCTCCTGACTACAGACAAGAGAGTGACGAAATATACGGTTGGTGTGCTTTCCCGGGCGGCAGAGCGAGGAATTTACATTGTACCGGCCACAGGGAGGAGCCTTACAGGGCTTTCTTCGAAGATTAGAAGCCTTCCTTTTGTCCGTTACGCCATTACGGTGAACGGGGCGGCAGTATGGGATATGGAACAGCAGAAATTGATCATGAGGCGGGCGTTTTCCAAAGAGCAGGCAGTGGAACTTTGGGACTTTATCTCCCGGTATCATACCATGCAGGATGCCTGTATTGATGGAATTGCCAGAATGGCGCCGGAGTATTATAATAAGGTAGAAGAATTTATGCCGGATGAACCCCGCCGTCTTTTGATCCGCTCCACCAGAAAGCCCACGGAGAATCTGCGGAATCTGGTGTCTGATGAAAAGACCACAGTGGAGAAGTTTAATCTGTTTTTTCGGGCGGATGCGGAGGAAAAGAGGCAGCAGGCAAAGACGGAGCTGGAGGAACTTGGCGGGCTTTCCGTGACCTCTTCTCTGGGAAACAATCTGGAGATCAACCATGCGGATGCCACCAAGGGGAGAGGGCTTCTCTCTCTGGCTGCTTATCTGGGGCTTTCGGCAGAGCAATTGATGGCCTTTGGCGATGGAGAAAATGACATCTCCATGCTGCAGGCCGCAGGTCTGGGCGCAGCCATGGAGAATGCGCCAAAAGAAGTAAAGGCGGCGGCTGATTGGGTGACTTTAAGCAACGATGAGGAAGGCGTGGCATATGGGATTGAGAAGTATGTGCTGACGGACAGGTAGACATCATGGGAATCAATTTTGTTTTTATTTGTGCAATTGGTATTATTGTCGTAAATATTGTATCGGGAGCCATGAGAGGCTTTTTAAAAATCAGTCTTTCTTTGGCCGCCCTTCTGATTGCAGGCATCGTAGTGTCGGCGGTGAACCCATTTGTGACAGGGCTCTTAAAGAGGAATACGGGGTTGGACGAGTGGATTTCAGAGAAAGTGGGGCAGGCCATTGAGGCCAGGCTGGAGTCGGCAGTTACCGATAGACTGGGGGAGGGAGTGGTCACAGAGGAAGGGGGCAGTGTCATTCTGGAGCAGGATGTCACTCTTCCTATGGATGTGACGCTTCCTGACGGGACAAAACTTCCGGCAGGGACTAAGATTCCGGCGGGAACGACGATTCCTTCGGGAGTTTTTGACAGGGAGCAGGTAAGAGAACAGGTGCAAAAGCAGGTGGACACAGGGCTTTCTGCCGCCGACCAGGATAAGATTATCGACATGCTGCCGCTGCCGCAGAGCCTAAAAGACAGCCTTGCGGAAAACAACAACAGCGCTGTTTACGAGCAGCTGGGCGCAACTTATTTTACGGACTATATCGGAAGCTTTGTGGGAAATGTCTGTCTGAACATCATCGGTTATCTGATCACATTTATGATTGTGTTTTTTGCCCTTCATATTCTGTTACTGGCCTTTAATGTGGTGGACCGGCTTCCGCTTATCCACGGGATCAATCATTTTGCCGGGGCGATTCTCGGAATCTTTAAAGGCTTTCTGGTGCTGGAGCTTTTGTTCCTCTTACTGGTTCCTTTCTCCACAACGGATTTTGGGGTGAAGATACTGGCCCAGATCAATGACAACGGTTTTTTAAGTGCCCTCTATCACAGCAATATTTTAATGAAGCTTTTGATGGGCGTGGTGGGGAGAGTTGTGTAGTATTCATTGCCAAAAGGTGGAAGGTATGTTATATTACGTATGTATATAAAATAAGGTCAGTATCACTTTTGAGTTGGGCCTGATATCGTAAATATTGAGGAGGTATTCCATGAAGGGGATTATTCTTGCGGGGGGAAGCGGTACCCGTCTGTATCCGCTGACCAAGGTAACATCGAAGCAGCTTTTGCCGATCTATGACAAGCCGATGATTTATTATCCGCTGTCGGTGCTGATGAATGCAGGGATCCGGGAGATCCTGATCATCTCCACGCCGGAGGATACCCCCCGGTTTGAATCTCTTCTTGGGGACGGACATCAGTTCGGCATTGAGCTTTCCTATGCAGTGCAGCCAAGCCCTGACGGTCTGGCTCAGGCATTTATCATCGGGGAGGCGTTTATCGGGACGGATTCCGTGGCCATGGTACTGGGGGACAATATCTTTCATGGCAATGGTCTCACGAGAAGGCTTCGGGCCGCGGCGGCCAAGGAGCAGGGAGCCACGGTGTTTGGCTATTATGTGGACGATCCGGAGCGATTCGGTATCGTGGAGTTTGATGAAGAGGGGAAGGCCGTTTCCCTGGAGGAAAAGCCGTCCTATCCCAAATCCAATTATTGTGTGACTGGTCTGTATTTTTATGACAACCGGGTGGTGGAGTATGCAAAGAACCTGAAGCCCTCGGCACGCGGCGAGCTGGAGATCACAGACCTCAACAAGATCTATCTGGAGAAGGGAGAGCTGGAAGTGACACTTTTGGGCCAGGGCTTTACCTGGCTGGATACAGGGACCCATGAGTCTCTGGTGGATGCCACCAATTTTGTCAAGACTGTGGAGACTCACCAGCACAGGAAGATCGCCTGTCTGGAGGAAATAGCTTATCTGCGTGGCTGGATCAGTAAGGAAGAGCTGATGAAAACCTATGAAGTTTTGAAAAAAAATCAGTACGGCGCGTATTTAAAAGACGTGATGGACGGAAAATATATAGATAAAAAGTTCGACTAAAGCGAGGAATGAAAATTATGAAAATTTTAGTGACGGGCGGAGCCGGATTTATCGGCGGAAATTTTGTGCATTATATGGTGAACAAGTACCCCGAGGATATGATTGTCAACCTGGATCTTCTCACCTATGCAGGGAATCTGGAAACCCTAAAGCCGGTGGAGGATAAGCCCAACTATAAGTTTGTAAAAGGCGATATTGCGGATCGGCCTTTTATCATGGCTCTGTTTGAGAAAGAGCAGTTTGATGTGGTGGTCAATTTTGCGGCAGAGAGCCATGTGGACCGTTCCATTACGAATCCGGGCCTTTTTGTGCAGACCAATGTCATGGGGACGCAGACGCTTTTGGATGCCTCCAGACAGTTTGGCGTGAAGCGGTACCATCAGGTATCTACAGACGAGGTCTACGGCGACTTGCCTCTGGATCGGCCGGATCTGTTTTTCACAGAGGATACCCCCCTTCACACATCAAGCCCCTATTCGGCAAGCAAGGCGGGGGCGGATCTTCTGGTGCTGGCATATTACAGGACTTTTAAAACGCCGGTGACGGTGTCCCGCTGCTCGAATAATTACGGTCCTTACCATTTTCCGGAGAAGCTGATTCCGCTTATGATCAGCCGGGCCCTGGCGGATGAAAGTCTTCCCGTCTATGGGAAGGGAGAGAATGTCCGGGACTGGCTCCATGTTTTGGATCACTGCGCTGCCATAGATCTGATTATCCGGAAAGGGAAGGCTGGGGAGGTCTATAACATCGGCGGACACAATGAGCGGACGAATCTGGAAGTGGTGAAGACCATCCTGAAAGCACTTGACAAACCGGAGAGCCTGATCCAGTATGTGACGGACCGGCCGGGCCACGACAGGCGCTATGCCATTGACCCGACGAAAATCGAGACGGAGCTTGGCTGGGAACCTAAGTATACCTTTGACACAGGGATTGCCATGACCATTCAGTGGTATCTGGACAATCAGGATTGGTGGAAGCATATTTTAAGCGGAGAGTACAGCAGCTATTTTAAGACGATGTACGGGAACCGTCTGCATTGATGATATTGGGCAAAACAGAAACAGGAGGCAGGACATGAAAGTTTTGGTAACCGGCGTCAAGGGCCAGCTTGGTTATGACGTGATGAATGAGCTTGCGAAGCGGGGCATCGAGGGTGTCGGCGTGGACATCGAGGAAATGGATATTACGGACGCAGATGCAGTGCGGACAGTAATCACAGATGCAAAGGTGGATGCAGTGATCCACTGTGCGGCCTTTACGGCAGTGGATGCAGCGGAGGAGAAGCTTGCGCTCTGCAGGAAGATCAACGGTGAGGGTACGGAGCATATCGCGAAGGTCTGCAGGGACCTGGAGCTTAAAATGATGTATATCAGTACGGACTACGTCTTTGACGGCGAGGGGGAGAGGCCCTGGGAGCCTGACGACGAGCGGAATCCGTTAAATGCCTATGGCCTGTCCAAATATGACGGAGAACTGGCTGTAGAAAAGTATCTGGAGAAATATTTTACTGTGCGTATCGCCTGGGTGTTCGGCGTCAACGGAAAGAATTTTATCAAGACTATGCTTCGTCTAGGCGAGGCAAACGGCGCCGTGAGTGTGGTGGATGACCAGATTGGTTCTCCTACTTACACCTATGACCTGGCAAGGCTCCTGGTGGATATGATTCAGACGGAGAAGTACGGAAGATATCATGCGACCAATGAGGGGCTCTGCAGCTGGTATGAGTTCGCCTGCGAGATCTTCAGGCAGGCGGGGCTGGATGTGAAGGTGACGCCGGTGGACAGCGAGACTTACTGCAAGATGTTCCCCACCGCGGCAAAACGTCCCAAGAACAGCCGTATGACGAAGGATAAGCTGGAGGAGAACGGATTCCAGCGGCTTCCCACATGGCAGGATGCACTTTCCAGGTATCTGAAGATTATTAAGGCATAACTAGATCATACTTGACAGGAGCGTGGCATGGGTAAGTATTTTGGAACAGACGGTTTTCGGGGAGAAGCCAATAAAGTGTTGACGGTGGAGCACGCCTACAAGGTGGGGCGGTTCCTTGGATGGTATTACGGGGCGAGAACAGGACACAAATGCCGGGTGGTGATCGGTAAGGATACCAGGCGCAGCAGCTATATGTTTGAATATTCGCTGGTGGCGGGGCTTACGGCCTCCGGGGCGGATGCCTGTCTACTTCATGTGACGACCACGCCCAGTGTGTCTTATGTGGTGCGGACGGAGGATTTTGACTGTGGAATTATGATTTCTGCCAGCCACAATCCTTTCTATGACAATGGAATCAAAGTGTTAAATGGCAGGGGGGAGAAGCTGGAAGACGAGGTGACGGCTCAGATTGAGGCGTATATTGACGGAGAATCCGGAGAAATCCCATTTGCAGTGAAAGAGGGAATCGGAAGGGCTTCTGACTATTCTCAGGGAAGGAACCGGTATATCGGTTATCTCATTTCCCTGGCAGTCCGTTCCTTTAAGAATAAGAGAGTGGGACTGGACTGTTCCAACGGCAGCGCTTTTTCCATTGCGAAAAGTGTCTTTGACGCCCTGGGGGCAAAAACCTATGTGATCAACAATGAGCCGGACGGGACCAATATTAACCGGGACTGCGGCTCTACCCACATCGAGGTGCTTCAGAAATTCGTGGTGGAAAACAGCCTGGACGTGGGGTTTGCCTATGACGGAGATGCAGACCGGTGTATCGCGGTGGATGAGAACGGCCGGGTGGTGGATGGGGATCTGATCCTCTATGTCTGCGGTCTTTATATGAAGGAGCGGGGGATGTTAGATACTAACACGGTGGTGACTACCGTCATGTCCAACATCGGACTTTACAAAGCCTTCGATATTGCCGGGATCCGTTATGAGAAGACGAATGTGGGCGACCGGTTCGTCTATGAGAATATGGTGAACAACGGTCACCGTCTGGGCGGCGAGCAGTCAGGACATATTATTTTCAGCAAATATGCCTCCACGGGGGACGGCATTTTGACCTCTTTAAAGCTCATGGAGGTTATGCTGGAGAAAAAGGAGACTTTGGGGAAACTGACTTCCCCGGTGGAAATCTATCCCCAGCTTTTAAAAAATATCCGGGTGAAGGATAAACCTGCGGCCAGAGCGGATAAGGATGTGCAGGCGGCGGTAGGAGAGGTAGAGAAGGCTCTTGGAAACGACGGGCGGATTCTGGTCAGAGAGAGCGGCACAGAGCCGGTGATCCGGGTTATGGTGGAGGCCAGGACGGATGAGCTTTGCGAAAAATATGTTTCCCAAGTCCTTGAAGTGATAAAGGCAAAGGGACATGAAGAATAGGGAATGTGTGAGGAGGCGCTGGATTTTTCTGGCGCTCTCCCTTTTATGGATGGCAGTTATTTTTTATTTTTCCGGACAGAGCGGCAGCGAGTCAGGGGCTCTCAGCGGTTTTCTTTCGGAGCTTCTGGGGCTTCCGGACTGGGTGGTCCGCAAAGGGGCCCACATGGCTGAGTATGCAGCGCTTGGATTTTTCCTGGCTGGATTTTTTCTTACATTTCCCGGGAAAAGAATGTGGCTTCCAGCCTGGGGCACGGCAGTCCTCTACGCCGCTTCCGACGAAATCCATCAGATGTTCTCCGATGGGCGGGGCCCCGCGGTGCGGGACGTCTGTATCGATGCCGCTGGCGCTGTCATCGGAGTGGCCGCCATGTGCCTGATTACAGTTTTTTTCCGTAGACGAAGGAACAAACCAGACGAATGAATAAACCAGTAGAAGGAGTATGTTATGAACCCCTGGGAAGCGAACATCCGGAGAGTGACTCCCTATGTACCCGGCGAACAGCCGAAAAAGACCAACATGATCAAACTGAATACAAATGAGAACCCTTATGGACCGGCCCCTACAGTGACGGAGGAGATGAAGAATTTCAATACAGAGCTTCTGCGCCTTTATCCAGACCCTGCCGCACAGGTGCTGGCGGACGCCTTGGCCGGCCGGTATGGCCTCGGACGGGACCAGATTTTCGTGGGAGTCGGTTCTGACGATGTCCTGGCCATGGCGTTCCTTACCTTTTTTAACTCAGATAAGCCCATTCTCTTCCCGGATATTTCCTATTCTTTTTACAGTGTGTGGGCAGAGCTTTACGGGATTCCCTATGAACGTCCGGCATTGGACGAAGGATTTCGAATCCGGAAAGAAGATTATTATAAAGAGAACGGCGGGGTGATCTTTCCGAATCCCAATGCCCCGACTTCCCTTGCCATGGGCCTTTCGGACGTTGAGGATATCGTTGCTCACAATCAAGAATCTATAGTCATTGTGGATGAAGCCTATATTGATTTTGGCGGGGAATCGGCTCTGGGACTGATCAAAAAATATGAAAACCTGCTGGTGGTACAGACCTTTTCCAAATCCCGCTCCATGGCTGGAATCAGGATTGGCTATGCCATGGGAAATCCGGCGTTAATAAAGGCATTAAATGACGTAAAATATTCCTTCAATTCTTATACCATGAACCAGCTTACTCTGGTTCTCGGGGCAGCGGCCGTGAAGGATGAGGCGTATTTTCAGGAGACCATCGGAAAGATAAAGGCTACCAGAGAGCGGGCAAAAGAACGACTGAAAGCTCTGGGTTTTGTGTATCCGGAGCCTTCTGCCAATTTTATTTTTGCCAGCCGTCCGGGGACTGACGCGAGAGCGCTGTTTCTGGCTCTTAAAGAGAAGGATATTTATGTTCGTTACTTTGACGCGCCAAGAATCAATCAATATCTGCGCATCACCATCGGCACGGATGAGGAGATGGATACATTGTTTGAATTTTTAGCAGGCTATTTATCAAAGACGACAGAGGAAATGGCTGTAAAATGTTGACAAAAAGGATTTGTGAGTGATTAAAAAGGAGCTTTGCCATATGAGTGAAAGCAGGTACACTAAGGAGGATGTCATCCGACTGGCAGGAGAAGAGGATGTGGAATTTGTCCGCCTGCAGTTTCCGGATATTTTCGGGGTTCTTAAAAATATGGCCATCACCGTCAGCCAGCTTGAGAAGGCGCTGAATAATGAGTGCAGCTTTGACGGGGTGTCTGTGAACCGTTATGGGGAGTTTGCCAGGACAGATCTGTTTCTCAGGCCGGATTTAGATACCTTTGAGATTTTTCCCTGGCGGCCCAAACAGGGAAAGGTGGCCCGCCTGATCTGTGACGTGTATAACGGGGATGGGACGCCTTATACGGCGGATACCCGCTCGGCTCTGAAGAGGGTGGTGGAGAAGGCGAAAAACATGGGGTATGTGTTCAAGGTGGAGCCGGAGTGTGAATTTTTTCTGTTCCAGATTGATGATGACGGAAAGCCTACCACACTCACCTATGAACAGGCCGGCTATTTTGACGTGGGACCTGTGGATTTTGCGGAAAATGTGCGTAGGGATATTGTGCTGAATCTGGAGGACATGGGATTTGAGGTCCGTTCTTCCCATCACGAAAAAGCGCCTGGGCAGCATGAGATTGACTTTAAATACAGCGATGCGTTAAAAGCGGCGGATAATCTTCTGACTTTTAAAATGACAGTGAAATCCATTGCCAAACGTCATGGCCTTCACGCCACGTTTATGCCCAAACCAAAATCAGATGTGGACGGCTCCGGTATGCATGTCAATATGTCCCTCTGGGACAGTGAGGGGAGAGATGTGTTTTATGACGAGGAGGCGGAATATAAACTCAGCAAGAAAGCGCGTCACTTTATGGCAGGAATCCTCAGGCATATCGGAGCCATCACGGCTCTCACGAATCCTCTGGTGAATTCTTATAAACGGCTGGTACCTGGATTTGAGGCCCCTGTGTATGCCACCTGGTCAGCAGAGACGGTGTTTGCTCTGCTCAGGGTGCCTGTAGTTATGGGCGGCCATGCCAAGCTGGAGCTTCGTTCCCCGGATCCGACGGCCAACCCCTATCTTGTGTTTGCGGCCTGCCTGGCAGCGGGGCTTGAGGGCATGGAAAAGGAAATGGAACTTTGTCCCAGCGTGGATGCCAATGTATCTGCCTGGACAGATGAACAGAGGAAAAATTTGGATATTGAGCGGCTTCCGAAAAATATGTGTGAGGCCGTTGATGCCCTGGAGGCGGATGGGTTTATCACCGGGGTCATGGGGGAGCCTTTGGCAAAACAGTATATCAGTGCAAAACGAAAGGAATGGGACATTTACCGTAGGCAGGTGACGGAATGGGAAACCAGAGAGTATCTGAACCGTTATTAAAATCCCACCCTGAGACTGGGAGGTGACAGCGTGGCGAACATCATCGTGGTCTTTCCTAAGACTGAGGATGCGAAAAATATCCGGAATATCCTGAACAGAAACGGATTTCATGTCATCGCCGTCTGCACCACAGGAGCCCAGGCGTTAAACTGTATCGAAGAGCTGAATGACGGCATTGTAGTCTGCGGATACCGGTTTGCGGATATGCGGTACGGAGAACTGCATGAGTATCTTCCAGAAGGATTTGAGATGCTGCTCATCGCCTCGGAGCGGTACTGGGGGGAGGCTGCTGTGGACATGTGTATCAGTATGCCTCTTAAGATCCATGACCTGGTTGACACTTTGACCATGATGGAGGAGACGCAGTTAAGACGGCGGAGAAGGCGGAGGGCACAGCCAAGGGTAAGGGACGAGAAAGCCCAGGCAGTGATTGCCGGGGCAAAAGAAGTTTTAATGGAACGGAACAATATGACAGAATCAGAGGCTCACCGTTATATCCAGAAATGTAGTATGGACAGTGGCACCAACATGGTGGAGACGGCTCATATGATCCTTGATATCATGAAGCCGTGACCTTTCAGTCTGGAAGAGTGCGGGCCGGAAAGGTGGTATGGAATTGCGTTTTACAAAAATGCAGGGTCTTGGGAATGATTATGTATATGTAAATTGTTTTGAAGAGAGCGTAGAAACGCCGGAGCTTATGGCGAGACGGCTCAGTGACAGACATTTCGGCGTCGGCGCAGACGGACTGATCCTGATTAGACCGTC
This sequence comes from Lachnospiraceae bacterium, assembly GCA_022792835.1. GTDB lineage: Bacteria > Bacillota > Clostridia > Lachnospirales > Lachnospiraceae > Lientehia. Next base: position 36,067 of record JAAWBT010000077.1, read on the forward strand.
AAATGTGGCAGACTGCCGGATGGAGATGTACAATGCGGACGGTTCCAGGGGGGCTATGTGCGGGAATGGGATCCGCTGTGTGGCCAAATACGTCTATGAGGCCGGGCTGGTGAACCGGGAACGGATGGTGGTGGAGACAGACAGCGGACTTAAGTCTGTGTACTGCCGGGTGCAGGATGGAAAAGTGCGGCTGGTGGAAGTGGATATGGGGATTCCAAAAGTAGCGGAGAGAGAATCTTGGCTGTGGGAGGGAGAGACCTTGTTTTTCACGCCGGTGGATATGGGCAATCCCCACGCGGTGCTTTTCTGTCAGGAGGTGGACTCTATGGACATTTCCTGTCTGGGGCCGGCGGTGGAAAACCATCCTTATTATCCGGACCGGGCCAACGCAGAGTTTGTCCAGGTAATCAATTCCGGAAATCTGAATCTCAGGGTGTGGGAGCGGGGAACCGGAGAGACTCTTGCCTGCGGGACCGGCGCCTGTGCGGCTTTTGCCGCCGCCAGAATCATGGGGCTTGTGGAAAAAAACGCCTCCGTAAAACTTCCGGGAGGAATTCTTGAGATCGCCTGGCAGGGAATCGGAGAGCCCCTCACCATGACCGGACCGGCGGAGGAAGTATTTTGTGGAGAGATCACACTATAAACTCCTAAAATTTTGCAGAGACAGGACTTGACTTCTTCCTGCCCGGGAGTCTAAGATAGACAGGAGAGAAAGTCAGAGACAGAAAAAACGGAGGACAGAAAGATGTTTAAGATCAATGACAATTACTTAAAACTGCCCGGCAGCTATCTTTTTTCCACCATCGGAAAAAAGGTGCGGGAATATGCGGAGGCAAACCCGGACAGAGAAATCATCCGTCTTGGAATCGGCGATGTGACCCAGCCTCTGGCTCCGGTGATTATTTCGGCCATGCATAAGGCTGTGGACGAAATGGGAGTTTTAGAGACCTTCCGGGGATATGCGCCAGATCTGGGCTATGAGTTTTTGCGGGAAGCCATCGCCCGGGGCGACTATGGGACGAGGGGCTGCGACATTGCCGCTGATGAGATTTTTGTCAGTGACGGGGCCAAGTGTGATTCCGGGAATATCCAGGAGATTTTCAGCCTGGACAATAAAATCGCTGTGTGTGACCCGGTTTATCCGGTGTATGTGGATACCAATGCCATGGCCGGAAGAACGGGAGTTTATGAGGAGGCTTCCGGGAAATGGAGCGATGTGATCTATATGCCCTGTACGGCGGAGAACGGATTTGCACCGGAGATCCCAGAGGAGACGCCGGATATGATTTATTTGTGTTTCCCCAACAATCCCACCGGGGCGACCATCACAAAGGACGCGCTTCAGGAATGGGTGGATTATGCCAACAAAGTGGGGGCTGTTATCATTTACGATGCTGCTTATGAGGCATACATTTCGGAAGACAATGTCCCCCATACCATTTATGAGTGCGAAGGCGCCAGGACCTGTGCCATTGAGCTCAAAAGCTTTTCCAAAAATGCAGGCTTTACCGGAGTCCGCCTGGGCTACACAGTGATCCCAAAAGATTTGAAATGCGGTGAAGTGAGCCTTCATTCCTTGTGGGCAAGACGCCACGGCACCAAGTACAATGGGGCGCCTTACATCATCCAGAGGGCCGGGGAGGCAGTGTACTCTAAAGAGGGAAAAAGCCAGCTGAAAGCGCAGGTGGCTTATTACATGAACAATGCGAAGGTGATTTACGAAGGGCTGAAGGCAGCGGGCTATACGGTGTCCGGCGGCGTCAATGCCCCTTACATCTGGCTGAAGGCGCCAAAAGACATGACATCCTGGGAATTTTTTGATTTCCTGCTGGAAAAAGCAAATGTGGTGGGTACCCCTGGTTCCGGTTTTGGTCCCAGCGGAGAAGGATATTTCCGGCTGACGGCTTTTGGAACTTACGAGAATACGGTGCGGGCGATCGACAGGATCAAAGCCCTGTAAGACTGCTTGCCCATTTGGCATAAGGCGGTTTATCAAGAAAAGGCTGTGGGAATCCCCCTTGTCTGATAGGGTGGTTTTCTATAGCCTTTTATTTTAGTTCCTATACAAAAAGGCGATATAACCGGAAAAAATGGAAAAATTTATGTGCATAATATACAAAAACAAAAGGAGGAGAAGAAGAAAAGAAATGTGGCCATGTTAAGAAAAATTATTTTTCAGTAATGGGGAAAATGCATAAAATTAGAGATGATAATTTATTCAAAATAACGAAAGAGAAAAAGAATCATCGGAAATATTGCGAAAAATTCTGGCTGTCTGTGATTTTGCCATCAGTTCTCATTGACAAAACTGTGCAACTATCCTATAATCATTAATAGAAAATTAATGAAATTGTTCAATGGAATGAAACAGAGAAAATTCTTTTGACAGCCTGGGAGTGACACAGTATGGATCAGGAAGAGGCATTAGTAATAGATACGATCAGGGAAAATTACCAGCAGATGTTTGCTGCGGAGAAAAAGGTAGCAGATTATATTCTGGCCCGTCCAGATCAGGTGGTTTCGGCCAGTGTTTCAGAGCTGGCGGAGTTTTCTGGTGTCAGTGATGCCACAGTAATTCGTATGTGCAAGCATCTGGGGTATCAGGGGTTCTATCAGATGAAAATCAACCTGGCCAGGGATCTGGGGCAGCACCAGCTGGTGGGATACCGGGGAGATCAGGATAATCCAGATACGGCAAAGGAGATCCTTCAGGGGATTGCAAGAAATCTTCTGAACACGGCTGCCAGGCTCGACATGAATGTGGTTTTAAGCTGTGCCGGATTGATCCGGGAAAGTGAAACAGTGCATGCGGTGGCCGTGGGAAATACAAGTCCTGTGGCCATTGATTTGGGCTTTAGGCTGGGACGACTGGGGATCCGCACCAGCAGCGCGCTGGTTCCAGAGTATTTTTTAAGTAATATCAGTCTTGGAACCAGACGGGATGTGATCGTGGCGGTTTCTCATTCGGGCAGTTCCAGGCAGGTGATTCAGGCCTTGGAACTGGGAAAAGAAAAGGGAATGAAAAGCATTGCCATCACGGGAGCTTCCAGAAGTCCGGTTTCTCAGATTGCAGATTATACGCTTTACATTCCGGTGGAGGACCCGCTGTTCAGTGAATTTGGGGCAATCTCCCATGTGTATGCGATGGCTGTGATCGATGCGCTCCTTTATTTTGTGGCAAATGCGGAGAGAGGTTCAAAGGATGTGGACCGGCTGGAGATGCTTTTGGCAGAATATAAGCTTTAAAAATCCAGATCAATCAGTCAAGATTAAAAAGCAGGCAGAGGATGGAGACAATGGCATATCAGGACAAATATGAAAGCTATCTTGCTCAGATTCCGGCAGATATCGAAGTGTGTAAAGAGACCGGAAGGAGTCATGTGTTTGGCTACACAAGCAACTATGATGTGGTTTTCCGGTGGGACATTGATGTATATAATCAGATTTTGAAGGAGTTTTTGAAGGAAGAGCCCATGGCTCAGGCAGGAGATACCATGGATACCATGGAGGATTTTGCCAGGATCAGCAGCTATTGTCTGCTCAAAGGGATCGGAGCCAATTTTGATATTACCAGTCTGGAAGTGTGTGAGTATCTTCAAAACCATTTTCAGTCAGAACCGGCTCTGGGCGGCACCTGTGCCCAGGGGGTGGCGGCGCTTGGGGCTCTGGGTTTCCCCATGGTGGCGCAGCTGACGGATAAATGCAGGGAAGTCTGTAAAATGATGGATGCTCCAGATGTCCAAGTAGTAAAGGACGGGAAGCTTGTGCCAATCATGGAGGGAGCTTCCGATGAGGCTCCGGTTTATCACATGATCCTGCAGTTTTCTAAAGATGACAAAATCATCATTGACGGAAAGGAATATGCAGTTCCTTTGTCGAACCGTCTGATTCTGTTTTATGACAGGATACATAAGACAGTGCCAATTGACCCGTGTTTTTTTGATTACTGGAATGAACATGCAGAAGAGATTTCTTCTTATCTGGTCTCCGGTTTTGATGCGGTGATTGACACAGCAGTTATGGAAGAGCGGCTTGGAGAGCTCGTCCGTCATTTTGAGGCCATGAGAAAAAAGAATCCGGACTTCATCGCTTATGTGGAAGGGGCTTATTATATGAATCCCGAGGTGAAGGAGATGCTGTTCAGGGGGCTTTCTCCCTATGTCAATATCGTGGGGACCAATGAAGAAGAGCTGGTGGCCCAGAATGAGGCACATGGGCTTGTGACGGATATTACAGATATTGAATCAGTGATCAGAGGATTGGAAGCCCTGATGTTCCACTGTGGTATTCGGGGAGTGGTGCTTCATACCAAAGATTATTCCCTGTATTATGGGGAGGAACTTAGAGGGATTGACATTGAGAAGGGCCTTACCATGGGAAATCTGATGTCAGGGACCAGGGCCAGGATCGGGAAATATGGGACGATTGCAGAATGCAGAGAAACCCTTGGGCTGAAACTAAGCCCAGTGGGCCTTGACTTCCATGAAAAGCTTGGAAAGCTGAAGATATCCAGGCAGGCGGTACTGGTACCTTCCAGATATCTGGAGCATCCCAAATATACCATCGGTCTGGGCGATACCTTTGTATCAGGTGTCCATACCTGCTTCCAGTAAATCCGGCGGCTGGTTTAGGACAGAGGGAAAAATAGAAAAAGGAGACGAAAGTCATGGCATATTTGATGGGAATTGACCTGGGGACTTCCAGTCTTAAGACGATTATCATTGATGAGACAGGAACCGTAATAGCACAGAGTGCGAGGCCATATCAGTTTGCTTCTCCTTTCGGCGGTTATGCAGAGCATGATCCGGAGGAATGGTGGCAGGCATGCTGTGGGACGGTACGGGAGGCGCTTGCGGCCTGCAGCGCACCGGCGGCAGAGATAAAAGGCGTCAGCTTTTCAGGACAGATGCACGGCGCTGTGCTGTTAGATAAAAATTTTAAGGTAATCCGTCCTGCAATCCTTCACTGTGACGCCCGCTCTTCAGAGCAGGTACAGGAACTTTCGGAGGCTCTTGGGCCAGAGCGGGTGCGGGAACTGGTCATGAATCCCGTTTACACAGGATTCCTTCTCCCCTCTCTTCTATGGGTGAGGAAGAATGAGCCAGAAAATTACGAGAGAGTGAAGTATGCATTTTTGCCGAAGGACTATCTGAAGTTCAGACTGACAGGAGAGGTCTCTTCTGATTATTCGGATGCCTCGGCAACGCTTGCCTTTGATATCAGAAAAAACTGCTGGTCGGAAGAAATACTCAGGGCAGTCCAGGTGCCTGTGGATATTTTCCCCAGGTGCTATGGGACGGATGAGGCCACGGGCACGGTTTCAGAAGCAGCCGCCAGGGAAACGGGCCTTGCCATTTCCACTGTCGTAGTGGCTGGAGGCGGAGACCAGGTGATGCAGGGCATTGGAAACGGAATTGTGAAAGCAGGTCAGGCATCTTCCAATATTGGGACCAGCGGACAGGTTTCCTTCCAGAGCGATGTGCCGATTGTAAATCCGGCGCTTTCCACCAACACGTTCTGCGGCTATAAGAAAGGGCGCTGGATCACCATGGGCGCCATTATGAATGCAGGACTATCCCTTAAGTGGTTTAACAGCCTTTTTGAGACGGCTGATTATAACCTGATAAATGAACAAGTTGCAAAGGTAAAACCGGGAAGCGGGGGTGTTGTTTTCCTTCCGTACCTCAATGGAGAACGGACCCCGCATGTAAATCCCAATTTAAGCGGAGTGTTTTTGGGCGTGAATCTGAACACGGGACGGCCCCAGATGTCAAGGGCAGTGATGGAGGGGGTGGCTTTCGCC
>JAAWBT010000078.1 GCA_022792835.1 Lachnospiraceae bacterium
AGGAGTAGGCATATTGTGGAAGGCCGGTTGAAGCCCAAGCAGGGTTCTGCCCCCCCAAAGGAAGTTGAGTATCAGCAAACACAGGGTGTGTAAAAAGCTGAGGGATGTCAGCGGCCTGGCCGGCTTTGATCATGTGGTCAAAAGCCTGAATGACCATTTCGCAAAGGCGCTTGGAGGCGCCCATAATATTGCTGGGGTTGACGGCCTTGTCAGTACTGATCAGGACGAAACGCTGACAGCCGTGTGCCATGGCCGCATAAGCGGTCTTATAAGTACCAATAGTATTGTTCTTGATCGCTTCACAGGGGCTGTCTTCCATAAGCGGCACATGTTTATGGGCCGCCGCATGGTAGACGATTTCCGGATGATAATCGTCAAAGAGCTTAAAAAGTCTGCGAGAATCCCTGACAGAGCCGATCTCCACATTGACAGCAAGCTCCGGATGGTCGTGAAGTAGTTCCATCTGGATGTCGTAGGCATTGTTCTCATAGATATCAAAAATCACAAGGCGGCCCGGCTGATGAGAAGCAATCTGACGACACAGTTCCGAACCGATGGAGCCTCCTCCTCCTGTCACCAGGATCGTCTTGCCGTGGAGAGCCTCGAAAATCTCATCCATATTGACAGAGACAGGTTCTCTGCCAAGGAGATCCTCCATGGTAACATTGCGCATGTTGGAGACAGACAGATTGCCGGTATAAAGGTGGTACATCTCAGGTAAATCCTTCAGTTCACAGCCAGACTCTTTGCAGATGTTTAAAATCTCCCGTTTATCTTTCCGGGCTGCACTTGGGATCGTCACATAGATTTTATCAATCTTATAATTTTTGCAGGCTTCCAGAATGCGTTCCCTGCCGCCCACGACAGGAATCCCATCCATGCTTCTCCTCCATTTATTCGGATTATCATCAATAAAACAGCATACGTTTTCTTTCACTTCAGCCGTTCTGGAAATATCCCTCATGATAAGCTGACCGGCCGCCCCGGCCCCCACAATCATAACTCTGGCACAGTTGTCCGTCCGGTTGTTCTTTCCATAGTTAAACAGCAGGATGAACCGGTAGCCAAAGCGGATCCCCAGGCTGAATACATACTGGATCACACCGCCAAACACAAAGTAAGAGATCGGCATTCGGATCACAAACACATTCATATAAATACTGTGTATTGCCACAGTAAGACTTACGCCAATCGTGATTCGAATCAATTCGTTATAACTGGCAAACCTCCAAATACTGTTGTAGAGGTAGCATAACCAGTATAAAAGGAGACAGATCGCAGCATGAAAACAAATATTCTGCAGATAGGATCGGAAATAGTTTCTCGGAATCTGCTGATACTGGCAGTCGAAACGGATCCAGAGCGCAAGGCCGTAAGCTGCAATCACTGTCACAAAATCATACACTGCCATACAGAGAGCAATGATCTGCGCATGCCGCAGCTTGAATTTATGAAATTTCATTTCCCTCTGTGTATTCCTTTTCATAAACCAGCACCCCCACTATCAGCAACCGTTTTTCAAAATGGTTGGCAATACATGTGGACAGGGTAAGCAGCTTTTCATCCTCCGGAAATTCCAGTCCTTCCATGATGTGATTGTCGGCGCCCTCTGAATTTCTTAAATCCTCCAGAAATTCTTCTGTCCCTTCCTCTGTCTCAAAATCATATTTGTATGGCAACAGGGCATTGCCAAATTCACATGCCCCGTAAACTTCATAAACCAGGGTCCTATCAGGTTGATAAATATAGATGTAACGGTTTGACTCAAAAAAATCTGCTTTCTCATATTTATGCAGATCATGAAACATCGTCCCATTCTTCATGCTGTGACCGTAAACCACTGTATTTTTATCCGAATAATCCGTTGCATTCAAATTCTGTGTGTAGATCGCACCTGCAAAAGCTTCTTTGCCGTCCAGGTCATGATCCAGATAAAAATCTGTCTCCTCAGAATGCTGCAACACCGGATAACTGATCTCCGTATTCGGGATATAAATCCAGGAATAGATATCTTCATTCCTCTCTTTAAGAGCTGTCCAATCCAACTCCAGATCTGGTATCTCAATCACCCGCTCTTCGGGCTGTTCTTCCGGCTGCGAAGTTTCCGGCGCTTTTGTTTCCACAGGCGCCTTTGTCTCTGCCGGCGGCAGGACAGCGACCTGCTCCTTAAGTTCTTCGTATGTATCTTTTTCTTCTTCCTTCCGCAGCTCGCCCCGAATCCAAAGCCCTGCGCATACCAAGAAGCCAACCAGGAACAACGCGCAAAGAACCAAATATATTGTTTTCTTTCTTCTTCTGGCTTTTCTGCGAGAATTTTTTCTTTCAGGCATTCTGATGTCCCTTTCTAAAATCCCCGGGCCATTTACAAAGAAATGACCCGGAGTTCACCACATGTTTTTTAATTTACCGTACTTTTGTACGAAGGATACGTGTACACGTTTTAAAAAACGTTGTCAATTAGCTGAATCTGAGTTTTCTTCTGCAGACCACTACGCCTGCCAGACAGATCACTGCCATCACTGCTACTGCCGGGAATGCTTCGCCGGTCTTAGGGCTTGCTGCGCCTAAGTCAACTTCTACAATTGCATAGTTGGAGAAGCTGGGGAAATCAGCCTTCACGGTGCCGTCAGCGGGAACAGATGCAGGGATTACATCCCAACCCTGTCCTGCTTCATGAAGAAGGAATACAATTGCACCCTTCTTTACACCGGGAACAGTGATCTCATAGGTACCAGGAGTTCCGTCAAGATTGAGCACAGTCAAAAGCTTTGCAGATACGGTATACTTGGTATCCGTAGCCGCTGCCTTGAGAGTATCATTCTTCAGCAGATCTCCAAGTCCCTTCAGATCCCTGATCAGGCTGGCAACCTTGCTGGCTGCTGACTGCACAACTGCTGCAGCCGGCTGCTCGCCCTTGGTAAGACCCTCCGGTACTTTGACATCGTCATACTTCACAGCGGTCTCAGCCTTAACGCTAGTGTTAACATTGCTGTTGGTAGTCGTGTCAGATGCGCCTGCGCTGGGAGCTGCAAACGCGGTCATGGACATTGCCATTACGGACAATGCGGTTAATAATGCTACTACTCTCCTTTTCATCGGATATCGTCCTCCTTTCCTTTTTTACATGTGGTTTATATTAAATCCTGATTTCAGACAGTCTCCTGCCCATACCGGGATTCAATACCAAAGTCATTCACCGGTTTTCTTCGACCGGTTCATAAAAAATTTCCAAAACCATTTCATAAAAGGCTTCCTTATCTGTATGATATTCTTCCAGACGGCTGCCCATAACCGTCTCACCGGGCACACTGTACATTCTGGACGAATCAAACTCATATTCTGACAGATCTTCTGCCAGCCTTACCATATCCATGTTTGTAACAAGATACTCCTCTACCGAATCGAGGATTCCTGAAATTTTCTTTTCATCTTTTGCTGTCCCGGACATCGCCGACAGAAGCCTAAGCAGATACTGCTGCTGCCTCTCCAGCCTTCTTCCGGAGCTGTCAAAGGTATCCAGATCCCTGGAACGCAGATAAACATAAGCTTCATTCCCATTGAGGGTAACTGTCTCTCCTTTTTTTAAGCTGACCCCCAGTCCTGCGTTCTCCAGGTCATCCATAACCTCTACAGTCACACCGCCCACTGCATCATTGAGCGGAGCAATCCCATCCATATTTAAAGACAGGTAACCACTGATCGGAATATCGTAAAACAAACGGGACACTGCTTCCGCCGAACGGCTGCAACTCAAATTCCGACCGTCTCCATAGGCATGCTGCAGACAGATCTGAAGCTCTCTTGTGTCCGCGTAATCTCCGTCCACATCATAAATCTCCACCTCTGCCATAGTATTTCGATTGACTGCCACAATAGAAATGGTTTTTTTTCTGGAGTCTGTCACCAGCAGAAACATGGCATCCGACTGGCCGCCGCTGTTCTCATCCTCTGCCTCTGTGCTGGCTCCCTCCCGGTCAATTCCCATAAACAGATAACTTTTAATCCCGGAATTGTACCGGTAACTTTTATCCTGATAGCGGATGATTCCTTCCTGCCATTTTTCAGCTGTTTTGGAGTTTCCGCTGCGGTGTCCCGGATCTGCATCGATCTGTGTCTTCGCCTCTGTTTTTGTATCAGTTTCTGCATCAGCAGCCATCACCCGAATAAAAATAATCACTGCTGTAACAAGCACTGCAAGCACCAAAAGACCTGCAGCAATATTGATCACAATCCTGTTTTTATGGTTCATTATCCCTCTGCCTGTTCGGAAACAGCCTGCTTTCCAACCAGTATGCGCCCTACTGCTTCATCCAGGGCCGTTACCGGAATCTCCTGTGCGTTTACTGCTTCATAAACTCTCTGGTACGCTTCCATAAATCCACTTGTCACGCAGAGCATATCTGCGCCGTTCAGCAATGCCTCCACTGCACCCTGGCCATTTTCTCCAACCAGGTAGCATTTCACACCAGCTTCCTCTCCTCCGGTCGAAAGCTGGTCCAGATTCTGGTAAAGAGGAATCTGAATCAAAGCCGTCACTGCTGCCGCCTCCGGCGTTGCCTCTGGATTCAGCAAAGCACCAATCTGTTCCTCCTGCCCGATCCTGGCTGCTGCGATAACCATGCCGCCTTCCTGCTCCACTGCCGCTCCGGCAAAGAGATACTGGCCGCTGTATTCGCTGCTCATCGTCTGGGCATTCCCGATCAATTCCCGCATCTGCGGCACTCCCACATAATTTCCGCTTCCGTAGAGCATTCCCCCTACCGGATAATTCTGGAGAGCTGCTCTCGTTCCTGCTCCAGCAATGGTGACCTGATCTTCTCCGGTCAGAACCTCCGGAGTTACCATAAAGACCTGGGCAACCTTCTGCTCAACCGTCATTCCGGCAAGCAGAGCTTCAATATCTTCTGAAAAAGTCTCTCTTCCATTCTCGCCGCCGGAAGGAACCTCGTTCGTTTCTTCCGGCGGTTCTGTACCAGAATCCTCCGGGCCCGTTACACTGCTCTCGGCAGTCTCAGCCTCTTCAGCCGCAGGCCTGGGCTGGAATCTGATTTCTGTATTCTGTACTGCCGCCATATCGTCTTTTGGAGTTTTCTGCCCCTTTACTTTTTTTACCACGCCTAATGCAAGGATTAAAATCAATATGATGATCTCCCCCACAATAAGCAGGCGCATCAACCCATTTTTCGATTTCATTCTCAGCCCCCATCACTCTATTTGCCAGAGTTTCCATAATACTTCCCGTAATAGCTGCCATAGTAGCTGCCATAGTAGCTGCCATAGTATTTCCCATAATACTTCCCATAGTGACTGGTTTCCAGTCTCACCTTATTCAAAATGGCGCCGAGAATTTTTACACCGGAAAGCTCCAACTGATTCTTCACACTCACGATCAGCCGGCTGCTCACTTCGCCCTGTCCTACTACCAGTACTGCCCCGTCACATTTCCGGGCAACCACCGCTGCATCGATCGCCGCTCCGATAGGCGCGCTGTCGATCAGGATATAATCAAAATTTTCTCTTCCCATTTTAAGAAGCTCGTCGAAATACTTTTTTTCCAGAATCTCTGTGGGATTCGGCACAGAAGGACCTGCAAAAATCACCATCAACTTGGGAATCTGACTTGCATACATGATATCCGACATGGTGCTCTGCCCGGACAGATAATGGGACAGACCCCTTATTCCTTTGCCGTCTGTCGTCTTGGCCCTAAGGCGCCCCACTAACACAGACTTACGCATATCCGTATCAATCAGCAGCACTTTTTTTCCAGATTCCGTAAGGGAACGGGCCAAATCAAATACCACCGTACTTTTCCCTTCATTGGGAAGAGCGCTTGTAAACACAATTGTCCTAATATCATCTCCGCAAAACTGTATATTTGTTTTCAGAGCACGGAGCGATTCCTTTCTCGCATAACTGTGCTCGCCTAAATTCTGGAACTTTACAATCTCCATGATCTCCGGTTTCCTCCCTGTATCTCACGCCAGTCAGTTTGGCTTAGAAGTTTTACTTCTGACTTCTCCTCTTGTCTGCACGGATCTGGATGTTTTTTTCTGGCTTTTTTTCTTTTTCCTTTCCTTTCTCGGATCCTTTGTCACCAGATCCTGCTCTGACACTTCAAAAGGAAGAGTTCCCAGAAGATTCAGTCCAAGCTTACGCTCCACATCCTCGGTATTCTCTACGGTGTCGTTCATCAAATACTGAACGGTAAGGATCGCGAGGGCCAACAAAATCCCAAGTAAAACTCCTATGATGGTATTTCTGGTCGTGTTGGGACTCACCGGATTCCCGTCTGTATATCCATAGGAAATAATGGTAGGCGGATCTTGGACCATCTTCTCCGCAATAAATGCGGAGGCGACCTCTGCGATCCCGTCTGTAATCCGCTTGGCACGCTCAGGGTCGGAATCTGTCACCTTGATCTGCAGGATACGGGAATTTGTAGGATTATTTAAGGTCACTTTCTCTTTCAGACTCAGATAAGTTTCATCAATTCCCAGATTCGCAATCACCTGTTCCAGCACCGGCCGTTCATTCACAATAACCATATAATCGTTGGTCAGGCTCGTGCCCATCTGAATATCGGCCAAACTGGTAATGGATGTGCTCTTGGATAACACAAATAATTCGGAGGTAGACTGATACTGCGGTGTCATCAAAAACAGGCTGGCTAACAAGCCTACCGTACCGGCCAACACTGCTGACAGTAAAATCATCGGCCAATGTCTTAAGTATTCAAAGAACAGCACCACGATATCTATTTCTATTTCATTGCCTCTGTTGTTCTCGTTCATATTCTCCTCATTTACCTTATCCGTTGTTTATAATCCGCAGTGGATTTCCCATAAACAATCGATCGGCATAAGTCATCCCATATGCTTTTTCCACGGATTTCTGGCATTTCGCCATATGACTTCTGCGTTCTTCCCTGCCATGGGCATCACTTGCAATGACGTCCGCCCACTGGTTTTTCAGCAGCTTCTTGCAAAAACGCTCTGCTGCCCTGCCGTCGATTCCCAGGATACTATCTGCGTTGATCTGGATCATGGCCCCCCGGTTTGCCAATTCCCCGCACAGCGATGGCTGCTTCTGCAGGCATTTGTAGCGCTCTACATGGGCAATCACCGGAATATAACCGCAAGAAAGCAGCCGTCCGGTATAGTCTGCTATGCGGGAATACTCTGTCTGATATGAATACTCCATCAGAACATAGTCACTCCCAGCCAGTGTCCTGCACCTTCCGTCCTGCAGATTCGCAACAATCTCACTGTTTACATGATATTCACATCCCAGATACAGGGAAATACCAAGCTTTGCTGCCAGTTTATCCAGCTTTTGATAGTTCTCCTCAATGCGCTCCAGAGGATAACCAAACATACCATGCCGGTAATGAGGCGTCAAAATCACTGCTTCGGCTCCCTGACTCTTTGCATCCTCCAGCATATCGAAAGACTCTTCTATATCTTCAGCGCCGTCATCTACCCCGAACAATATATGGTTATGAATATCAATAAACATATTCCCACCTTGCTATCTTAAGTTATATCCTGCTTCTGGCTCCTCATGTTTCCCAGGGGGTATACCATCCGCTTTCATCATTCTATAACACTTAGTATATGTTGTCAATAACCTTCACTTGGTTTTATTTAGTAGTTTCCTGCCATAATAATTTCATCTTCATTAATCTTCTTAATTTCATGCAGTGACATTATACAACCATTTCGCTTTAAATGCAACACTCATTTAGTTTTTCCTTATTTTTTTTATGCTGTTAGAATTGTATTTAAAGGAGAATGTCTATGAAAAATCTAAAGGAACTCCGTTTAGAAAAAGGATTGAGTCAGCAGCAGCTAGCTGATTTTCTGCATATCACACAGCAATCTGTTTATAAATATGAGAATGATATTTCTCAGCCCAGTCTTGAATTGCTGAAAGCCATGGCTGATTTTTTCGGAACTTCCGTGGATTATCTGATCGGTCATGCGATTGTTCCATCCAGCCAGTCCTCCATCGCCCTCTCCCCCCAGGAATCCCGGCATTTATTTATGTACCGGCAGCTCCGCCCAGAAATCAAGGAGGCTTTCGACACCCTTCTTTCCGAATATGTACGTCAAAACCGAAAATGATCTCCCCCACAGATTTTCTGCCTGCTTCACAGCCTTGCCTCCATAATAACCACTGCCCAGCCGGTTCCACGCCAGGAAAAAAATTCTTCGCTCATTCCCTTGGCCTGAAATCCTGCTGCCTCATAGCAATGTCTTGCCGCAGGATTATTCTCAAACACCCCCAGGGTCGCCCGTTCCATCCCAAGAATCTCTTCTGCATATTTTAACGCCTGACTCATCATACTTTTTCCTGCTCCCTTTCCCCGCATCCGTGGGGAAACAACAATAAACCCGAAATGAATGCTGTTCTTCTCATAATCAGCTCTCCGCATCATGAGGTGCCCCGTCAGGCTTCCATTTTCATCAAGAGCAGCAAAGATCCAACCATTTTTATTCTCTTCGAACTGCTCATAGTACTGCAAAAGCTGTTCCATGGTAAGGGGCCACTCAAACTTCCCCGCGCTCCATTTATAAAAACTTTCCTCATCAGAAAACCAGCCTAAAAGTTCCTCAAAATCTGCCTTTTTCCAGGGTCTTAATCGAATCATAGGGTCCTCTTTTCTAAAAACACCTGCGCCAGCTCCATATCTTCCGGCGTTGTCACTTTAACATTCTGATAGCTGCCCTTTACCAACTTGGTTCTCTTTCTGAGAAACAGTTCTGCCAGCATGGTATCATCCGTCACCGGAATTTGGAAACTTCCTTCCCGGAATTTTTCGTGGGCTTTCAGGATCAGCGGATAAGAAAAGCCCTGAGGCGTATGAATGGCCCAGAGGCTTTTCCTGTCCGGCGTATCCTCTGCCATCCCTTCCTCATCCACCACCTTGATGGTGTCCTTCACCGGCATTCCTGTAGTACAGCTTCCACAGTCCACCGCCCCCTGGAGCACACTCCGGATCATTTCTTCTGTGATAAGCGGCCTGGCTCCGTCATGGATCAACACATAATCACAGGGAGCTGCTGCCAGAAGCCCCGCATAGACTGAGTCATACCGCTCTTTCCCTCCGGCAATCACCTTTTTCACTTTAGAAAATCCGTATTTCTCCACAATGTGCTCCCTGCACCATGAGAGCTCGTCTGCCCCTGTCACAAGAACGACTTCATCCACCAAGCTTTCTTCAAAGACTTTCAAAGAATAATAGAGCACTTCATGACCTCCAAGCAGCAGATACTGCTTGGGCACCGCACTTCTCATCCGCTTTCCCTGACCTGCCGCCAGGACAATAGCTTTGACTGTTCTGCCGTTCATTCTCTTCTCCTCACCGCTTTTTTCACCGTTCCCCAAGCTTCAGATTGGGTACTGCATTCAGATCCCAACCGCTCCTTACCCCTTTTTTGTATTCATAATAAGCAGCCGCCCCGATCATAGCTGCATTATCCGTGCAGAAAATCGGCGAGGGACGGTAAAGCTGTATCCCCTCTTTTTCACAGGCCGCTGCCATGGCCGCCCGCAGGGCTGTATTGGAAGCCACCCCTCCGGCAATGGCAATCTTCCGGATTCCATGTTCCTTCGCCGCAAAAATCGTATGACACACCAGCACATCCACCACCGCATTCTGGAAGGAAGCCGCCAGATCTGCCCGACTCACCTCATTTCCTGCCATCTTCTCATGGTTCAGGAAATTAAGCACTGCTGATTTTAAGCCGCTGAAGCTGAAATCATAAGGACTTCCCTCAATCTTTGCCCTGGGAAACTCCATGGCATGGGGATTTCCTTCCCTGGCGGCCATATCAATCTTTGGCCCGCCGGGATACCCAAGGCCAATGGCTCTTGCCACCTTGTCAAAAGCCTCTCCCGCCGCATCGTCTCTGGTTCTCCCGATAATCTCAAACTCCCCATAATCTTTCATGATAACCAGATGGGTATGCCCTCCTGACACAACCAGGCACAAAAGAGGCGGCTCAAGGTCCGGATGCTCCAAAAAGTTGGCGCTGATGTGCCCTTCAATATGATGTACGCCCACCAAGGGCAGCCCCGCCCCATAGGCCAGAGCCTTTGCCTCTGCCACTCCCACCAGAAGAGCCCCCACCAGGCCGGGTCCGTAGGTCACAGCGATGGCTGTCATCTGATCTAAGGCCATTCCTGCTTCTGAAAGAGCTGCCTCTATGACCTGATTGATCTTTTCTATATGCTTCCTGGAAGCCAGTTCCGGCACCACACCGCCGTACTGGGTGTGAAGTGCTATCTGGGAGGAAATCACATTAGAAAGAACCTCCCTGCCGTTTTTCACCACCGCAGCCGCCGTCTCATCACAGGAGCTTTCAATGGCTAAAATATAAACCTCATCCTTTATCATTTTTCTCTCCCATATTTCTCTTCCTCTGCGTGCAGGCCGTCGCCTGGAAAGGATTATTCCAGGTCCTCAAAATGAAGTTCCACGGTCTGTCCGTCCCTTGCTGCAACAGCTTTCGGGAAGATACGTCTTACTTCATCCATATAGTCCTCCGGCCAGGATAAGGACGGACTGTAATGAGTCAGCCAAAGCTCGGACACTTCTGCCTCTTTTGCCAGCCTCGCCGCATCGTACATGGTCATGTGTTTGTTTTCCCTGGCTTTGGCCTCTTTTTCTTTCTCCCCGTACATACCTTCGCAGATAAACAGATCTGAGCCTGCCGCTTCTGCCGCGATGGCAGAGATGGGCCTGGTGTCGGTACAGTAAGTCACCTTGATCCCCTTTCTCTCCTGGCCCATCACCATATCTGGTGTATAGATTTTTCCG
Source organism: Lachnospiraceae bacterium (assembly GCA_022792835.1). GTDB lineage: Bacteria > Bacillota > Clostridia > Lachnospirales > Lachnospiraceae > Lientehia. The sequence continues at coordinate 10,826 of JAAWBT010000078.1, forward strand.
TCAAGTTCCACACATTCTCCCCTCTGCAAAATGCCCCAATACCGCACGGGAAGTTCCAGGGCTTTCGCTTTTTCTACCTGGAATTTTCCTGCCCGCGGCAGGGAAATGGAATATCCATAACAGGGGATGTTATGATTCACCCGGAAGGCCCTAAGATGGCAGAGTCCTGCCGGAATATCCTGCTCCCTGTCCGAGAGCTCAAGAAACTCAATGGGAAAGGGCAGCTCCGGCGCAATCGTTCTTAAAGCTGTCACCACCCTCTCCAAGCCTTTCGGGCCCACCAGCAGAAGGGGTTCCGTCCTCTCTGCATTCCCCATGGTAAGGAGAAGCCCCGGAAGGCCGCTGATATGGTCTGCATGGTAATGAGTGAAGCAGATCACGTCAATGGGTTTTGCGCTCCACCCCTTTTTCTTGAGAGCAATCTGCGTCCCCTCCCCACAGTCAATGAGCAGATGGCTTCCCCCACATCTCACCATCAGTGAGGTCAGCCACCGGTAGGGGAGCGGCATCATTCCGCCGGTCCCCAGTAAACATACGTCAAGCATTCTTTTCCTCTTTTCTACATATATAATAGTAGGAAGCGGAAAATCTCTTTGCCGTTTCCTACAAAAGCTCTGTCACCTCTTCGATCTCCACAGGAACGGCAAATCCTTTCACCATCCTGTCATAACACTCTTCGCACAGGAAGAAATGATGTCTTTCACCGTCTTTGCCGGAAAAATACCCCCAGGATTTTGTGACCGCAAGGCCCTCCCCGTAAGGCGGTATCCCTTCTGTCTTTACCAGCTCGCCACAGCAGTTACAAACCATAAATTCCTGTTTCTCATGGGTCATATACTCACAGCCTTTCCTGTAATCCTTTTATAAGCCGCACATCTCGACGGCGTTTTTTGTGCTACAGCCACATTATAAGCCCATCTTGTCGAATAAGAAACCGGAAATTAGTGGTACACGAAAATACAGGCATCCTCTGTTGGGTTCTGGTAATAGTTTTTTCGCCGTCCCGTCTCCAAAAAACCATGCTTTTTGTAGAGAGAGACAGCCGCCTTATTTCCAGCCCGCACTTCCAGCCAGATACTCCCTCCCCCACAATACGAAATCCAGGAAACCAGGGCCTCCATAAGCGCATCGCCTACGCCTTTCCTCCTGAAAGCCGGAACCGTCCCTATCCGGTGAAGTTCTCCCTCGCCTGCCACAGCCATAGCGAAAAGATATCCAGCCAGCTCATCTTTTAGGAAAGCCCCCAAGGCAGCGTAAAAGGCCCCCGGCCTTTCCTGCGACTCTCCCCGGACAATGGACTCTTCCACAGTCTTCTCTGACCAGGGCGTCCCAAAAATCTTCCGCTCCAGGGCAGCGACCGCCGCCGCATTCTCTCTGCATAGAGGACGAATCTGCAGCTTGATTCCATCCCCCACTTTCTGTCGGCCCATCATGCTTCCTCTGCAAGCCTCTTTTGCCTCTCCCGCTCTGCCTGAGACATCCTCAAGTATTGGGGCTTATGTTCTTCTGCCGTCTCACAAAGTCCCCGGAGAAAATAGACCGCACCCAGAGCCGCCACAGCCCCGGCTCTCTGTCTGGAGGCGAAGGAGGGGGCAAACACACAGGAAACCTTACATTCTGCCTCAATCCGCCCCTTATTTACCGGAACCCCATCCCCCAGAAAGACCACCGGCCGTCCAAGGGCATTCAGCTCTGTGAGAAGCTCTGTGATTCCCATGGCCGTCTGTTCTTTTATCACCTTAAAATGCTCATGGAACTCATAAATCCCACAATAAACCTGAGCCCGTCTGGCGTCCAGCATGGGACAGATCAGGCGATCTGTACCGAAATGCTCATAGGCCATGGCATCCAAAGTCGGCACATGGATGAGAGGCTTGTCAAGAGCCAGTCCCAGTCCCTTGGCCGTGGCCGAACCGATGCGCAGCCCCGTAAAAGAACCAGGACCGCCGGACACGGCAATGGCATCCAGTGAGTCTAGGTCTGTCTCTGTCATCTGTATGATCTCGTCGATCATGGGCAGCAGTGTCTGGGAATGGGTCTTTTTGTGATTGACTGTATACTCTGCTGTCAGCATGTCATCCTCCCAGATGGCCGCCGAGGCCGTCAGGGAAGCGCTTTCAATCCCTAATATTTTCATATTCTACTCCTTGTGCCGCTCCATTATGATGCGCCGGTAATCACACCCCTGCTCCAAGTCCTTTTCAATCCGAATCCAGACAGCCTCCTCTGGAATCAGCTCCTCCATGAGAGACGCCCATTCCACCAGACAGACTCCCCCTCCAAAAAAATAGTCCTCATAGCCGATCTCATCCATTTCTGAGGGATCGCAGATCCGGTACACGTCAAAATGATACAGGGGCAGGCGCCCCTCCTCGTACACCTGAACAATGGTAAAAGTGGGGCTGTTCACAGGTTCCCTGACCCCAAGACCAACGCCAAACCCCTGAGTGAGAACGGTCTTTCCTGTCCCCAGCTCTCCGTCCAGACAGTAGATTTCTCCCGGCTTCGCCTGCTCTCCCAGCCGCTTCCCAAGGGAAAACGTCTCCTCCGCACAAAAGGTTTCTTTCTGTTCTATTCCTGTTTCCATGCTTACTTCCTCCGGCCCTTTTTCCGGCCTGCAAGCTTCACACCCACCGCATATTTTTTTACCAGCTCCACCACTTCGTCAGCCTCCTCTGGAATCTGGTCCAGAGGCAGAAGATGTGCCCGTACCTTTCCCATGTAAAAAATCACCAGCTTTTTTAAGATTACGATCTTTGTGATGTTCTTCCACTCCACCAAACCGCCGTTTTCCCCCTGGGTGATTGTCAGCCCCTTTTCATCAATCTCCAGATCAATGGGGTTTTTAAAAAGCTCCACTGTCTGAGCCTGCTTCTTGGCACGGAAATACATATTGACCGGATTCAATATGGCTGCCCACACAATCAAGAACACACAGATCACTTTAGTCCCATTTGACATACTGTTAAAATTTCCGATCAGATCCACCAGCACCACCACAGCCAGAAGCACCATCAAAAATCCCATAATCCCACAGTATGTGTGATAAACCTGAAACCGAAACAAGTCTGCCGCTGTCGTCTTCGTCACAAACTTCTTGTTTTCCATCTCCTATCCTCCAAATATCCCAATCCTGAAAGCCGCATTGTACCTTTTGAAAAAGATCGGTTCTTTTCTATGTGAAACACACTCTCGTCCACGAAAGCCCGCAGTTTTTCTTATAAGGTTTACGATATTTTCATGGTCAGCTGGATCCGCTTCCGATCCACATCCACACTCATAACCTGCACTTCCACCACATCGCCCACGCTCACAGCCTCCAGGGGATGCTTAATATACCGGTCACAGATCTGAGAAATGTGAACCAGTCCGTCCTGATGGACGCCGATATCCACAAAGGCCCCAAAATCAATGACATTGCGCACCGTACCTTTGAGCACCATTCCCGGTTTCAGATCTTTCATATCCATCACGTCAGTGCGGAGGATGGGCTTTGGCATCTCGTCCCTGGGATCTCTGGCCGGCTTTTCCAGCTCCTTTAAAATGTCTGTTAAAGTGATCTCGCCGATCCCAAGCTCGTCGGCCAATGCCTTTTTCTGAACTGCCTTCTTACTGATTCCAGAAAGGCCCCCTGCCTCAATCTGCTCCCTCGCATAACCCAGCTTTCCCAGGAGCACATCCACGGCCCCGTAGCTCTCTGGATGGACTGCAGTGGCGTCCAGAGGATTCTTTCCGCCGGATATCCGCATAAAGCCGGCACATTGCTCATAAGCTTTTGGTCCCAGCTTGGACACTTTAAGAAGCTGCCTCCGATCCTCAAACCGGCCGTTTTCTTCCCGGTAAGCTACAATATTTTTTGCCACAGTCTTGCTGATTCCGGAAATATACTCCAACAAAGAAGCGGATGCCGTATTAAGGTCCACGCCAACCCGGTTCACACAGTCTTCCACCACAGCCGTGAGGGCCCCATCCAGATTCTTCTGGTTCATATCGTGCTGGTACTGTCCCACGCCGATGGACTTGGGATCAATCTTCACCAGCTCTGCCAACGGGTCCTGCAGCCTTCTTGCAATGGACACGGCACTTCTCTGGGCCACATCAAAATCCGGAAACTCCTCTGTGGCCAGCTTGCTGGCCGAGTACACCGAGGCGCCCGCCTCGCTCACGATAATGTACTGGACTCCCTGCTCCGGGATCTCTTTGAGGAGGGATACAATCACCTGTTCCGACTCTCTGGAGGCCGTCCCGTTTCCCACGGAGATCAGAGTGATGCCATACTTTTTGATCAGACTCTTTACCACCCGTTTCGCCTCGTCCACCTTGTTCTGAGGCGCCGTGGGGTAAATGACCACCGTATCCAGCACCTTCCCGGTCTCGTCCACCACCGCCAGCTTACAGCCGGTCCGAAAAGCCGGATCCCAGCCCAGGACCACCCGCCCCACAATGGGAGGCTGCATGAGAAGCTGTTCCAGATTCTTTCCGAATACATGAATGGCCCCGGCCTCGGCGGTCTCGGTCAGACTGTTCCGCACCTCCCGCTCAATGGCCGGGGCGATCAGTCTTTCATAGCTGTCTGCAATGACCTCTTCCAGAAAGGGTGAAGTATTGGGATTGTCCCGGACAACGATCTTTTTCTTCAGATACCGGAGGATTTCTTCCTCTGGAGCCTCCACTTTCACCGTCAGGAACTTTTCCTTCTCCCCACGGTTTAGGGCCAAAATCCGATGTCCTGCAGCCTTTTTTACCGGCTCCTCATACTCATAGTACATTTCGTAAACGGACTTTTCCTCTGCGCTCTTCGCCTGAGATTTAAGAATCCCTTTTCCCATAGTGGCTTCCCTGATATAAGTCCGGTAATCTGCCTCATCGGAGATCCGCTCTGCCAGAATATCCCCGGCCCCAGCCAAGGCTTCCTCCGCCGTTTCGATCCCCTTTTCTGCCGACACATACTGCTTTGCCTCTGTGAGCGCCGGATGCTTTAACATCTGCAGCATCAACACATCTGCCAGAGGCTCCAGTCCCTTCTCCTTTGCCACAGTTGCCCTCGTCCGCCTCTTAGGCCGGTAAGGCCTGTACAAATCTTCCACCAGAACCAGAGTGGCAGCCTCAAGGATCTGGGTCTCCAGTTCCTTAGTCAATGCTCCCTGTTCCCTTATGGTCTCCAGAACCTGTTCTTTTCGTTCCTCCAGGTTTCGCAAGTACTTAAGCCGCTCGTCCAGATTCCGCAATACCTCGTCATTCAAAGAGCCAGTCATCTCCTTCCGGTAACGGGCGATAAAGGGGATCGTGTTTCCCTCGTCAATCAACCCCACCGCCGCCTCAGCCTGGCTTTTTTTAATATGAAGTTCTTCGGCAAGTGCCTCAATAATATCCATGAATTTCCTCCCAAATTCCGATGATTCCTGCGCGTTTCCCAAAGTCTCCTTAAAGCCCTGCCGTCCATTCCAGCAGGTTCACCTGCCAAATAATCCACGCCAGGTTCTTCACAAGAACATTCAGGATCAAAAACGCTACTGCTATTTTAATATAAATATGCCGATAAGCAAACCCCTTTATTTTTCCACGGGTAAAAATTTTTAAGGTATGGCTCCCCATAAACAGGAAAAACAAGGTCAATCCATAGAGTACCAGAGGATGGCAGAGTGCGCTCTGCCAGAGTTTTCCCCGGAACAACAGGCGAAAAGCCCTGGTCCCGCCGCAGCCTGGACAGAATAATCCTGTAAGAGAATAGATGGGACAGGCAAACAATGGCCCCGTAAGAGGAATTTGGAACCATCTGATCAAAAATGCAACGGCGGCTACCGTCAGGATAGCCGCCAGTCCAAGCCTGTATAAGGTCTGTTCCGTACTGTTCTTATCAGTCTTACCAGCCATAAAACTCAGTCATCTCCCAGATCAAACTTATCATGGATGGCTCTCATGGCACGATTCACGTCATTCTCGTCAATGAGAACAGTGATGCGGATCTCAGAAGTGGAGATCATCTGAATGTTGATATTGGCTCCGTACAGGGCCTCGAACATTTTAGCAGCCACGCCAGGATTGGAAGTCATGCCTGCACCGATAATAGAAACCTTCGCCACATGATCGTTGTATACAAAGGAGTTGGCTGTAAAGGCGTCCTTATGCTCCTCGATAATCGCCACGGCCTCGCTAAGCTCTGTCTTTGGCACCGTAAAGGCAATGTCGCGTCTCCCGTCCCGGGCCACGGACTGCAGAATAATGTCAATGTTGATGTTCTTTGCCGCCAGGTAATTGAACAGCTTGAAGGCGATACCAGGTTCATCCTTCACACCAATGACCGAAATTCTGGCTGTATTTAAATCCGAAGCGACGCCGCTCACTATCATTCTTTCCATTTTTGTCTCCTCCTTAACAACAGTTCCTTCCGCATAATTTAAGCTGGAGCGCACCACAAGCTGTACGCCGTATTTTTTTGCCATTTCCACTGAACGGTTATGAAGCACCTTGGCTCCCAGAGACGCAAATTCCAGCATCTCATCATAGGTCACTTCACTCATTTTCCTGGCGTTGGGCACAATCCTGGGATCCGCCGTGTAAACGCCTTCCACATCTGTATAGATCTCACAGGCATCCGCATGGAGTGCCGCTGCCAAAGCCACCGCCGTGGTGTCGGAACCGCCCCTTCCCAGAGTTGTGAAATCGTCATGACGGTTTACTCCCTGGAAACCGGTCACAATGACAATCTTCTTACCGTCCAGCTCATTGCGGATCCGCTCCGTGTCGATTCGTTTCAGCCTTGCATTGGTATAGGCTGACGACGTGTGCATCGCCACCTGAAACGCATTGAGGGAAACAGCTGGAATATTCATTGTGGCAAAAGCCATGGCCATATACGCCACTGACATCTGTTCTCCTGTCACCAAAAGCATGTCCATCTCTCGCTTCGGCGGATTCGGGTTGATCTCATTTGCCTGGGCGATCAGATTGTCTGTGGTCTTTCCCATGGCTGACAAAACCACCACCACGTCGTGGCCCTTCCGGTAATCCTCAGCGCAGCGGTTCGCCACATTGAAGATTCTTTCCTTGTCGGCGACAGAGCTGCCGCCGAATTTCTTCACAATTAACATATTCTCCTCCTGCTCTATAGCATATAGATATTCATCTGAGTTTTCTCACACATCCATCCGAATCATGGAAACCACGTCTTCTACCTGAGCCGCTTTCTCTTCATAGACAGCTTCCTTCATGACAGGTGTCACAAAAGCAAATTCACAAAGCCCTTCTAATTCAATATATGTCACCGGACCGAAAGCTGCCTCTACCTGGGCCTTTTTCTCTGCCCCGCCTGCCACGCGGACAAAGAACCGTCTCTCCCAGGTTCCCTTGTCGGCAAGAGGAAGCTTCTTCGTACTCCAGCTTGTCACCAGTGTCTTTCCGGGGTTCTTCGCCATTTCCACCACGTCAGCCACCACAGCGCTGGCAGTGGGAAGGCTTCCCGCCCCCCGTCCGTAAAACATTAACTTATCCACCATATTTCCTTCCACCATGATTCCGTTGAACACGTCATTCACAGCGTAAAGAGGATGAGACGCGTCGATCATCACCGGGGCCACCATGGCGTGGAATTTATCTCCGTCCCGTCTACTGGTGCCAAAAAGCTTGATGGAGGTTCCCATCTTTCTGGCATATTTGAAATCCGTATCCGTGATCTTTGTGATGCCCTCCGTGTAAATATCTTCAAAATCCACCTGGCTTCCGTAAGCCAGAGAAGAGAGGATCGCAATCTTTCTGCATGCGTCGAAGCCCTCAATGTCCGCCGTGGGATCCTTCTCTGCATAGCCCTTGTCCTGAGCTTCTTTTAACACGGCGTCAAAAGTCATGCCCTCTTTGTCCATCTTGGTCAGCATATAGTTGGTGGTACCGTTTAAAATTCCTGTGATCTCCACAATCTCATCTGCCGTCAGACATTGATTTAACGGGCGGATGATGGGGATACCGCCGCCGACACTGGCTTCAAAAAGAAAGCTCACATGGTTTTCTTTCGCCAGAGCCAGAAGCTCTGTACCTTTTTTTGCCACCAGGGCTTTGTTAGAAGTGGTCACAGACTTTCCCGCCGCCAGGGCCTTTTTCACAAAAGTACAGGCCGGTTCCACGCCGCCCATGGTCTCCACCACAATAGAAACCTCCGCATCGTTCACCAGAATGTCCACATCATGGATCACCTTTTCCTGGATGGGATCTCCTGGAAACTCCCGAAGGTCCAGCACATATTTCACCTCTACAGGCTCTCCCACCCGTTTCGCGATGCTCGCCGCGTTTTTCTCCACCACGGCCGCCACTCCGGAGCCGATGGTGCCGTATCCCATGATTGCAATCTTCATTGATCTTTTCCTCTCATTCTCTTCCCAGTATTTTCAGATAATGGATCCCTTCCAGCCGTTCAATGCTCTCCAGCATGGAAGAAGTGTCTCCGGTGATCGGAAGCACGTCGATGCTTAACGTCAGGGACGCCACGCCGTTGATGGGGATCGTCTGATTGATCGTCAGAATATTCCCATTGTAGTCTGCAATGATCTTTAACACCGCGGACAAAAGCCCCGGCACATCATCCATCTGCATGACAAAGGTAATGGTCCTTCCTCTGGCGTTGTCATGGAAGGGAAAAATGTCGTCCTTATATTTATAGAAAGAACTTCTGCTGATCCCGACCCGCTCCGTCGCCTCCTGCACCGAAAACGCCCGCTCGCAGGCCAGAAGACGTTTTGCCTCCACAACCTTCAGAAGTACGTCAGGAACAGCCTTGTTCCTGACCACATAGTACTGATTGTCCTCTGCCATTGCCTCTCCGCCCCCGAAAACGTCCGTCTATCGAACACAAATGTTTTTACCACAGAGAATACTAGCACATTTTTTCGAAATATGCAACTACTTTTTATCTCGAAAAAGAAGTTTTCAACGCCATCTTGATCTCTTTGACATACTCCCCGATATACCTTGGCGCATCTGTTCCATACTTTCCAAGCAGTCCCACAAGGGCGGAAGCGGCAATCACACCGTCAGCAAATTCTGCCATTTCCTTTATCTGCTCCAGCGTGGATGTCTCAAACCCGACTGCACATGGAATATCCGTATTCTGCCGTACCATCTTTACCATGGACGGAAGCTCTGACTGAGCCCCATTTTTGGTTCCCTCCATCCCCGGGTCGGAAACCATATATAAAAAGCCTTCCGCCTCTTTTGCGATCATGGCGGTCCGATCCTTTGAGGACAAAGCAATCTGGGAGATCAGAGCCACATCATATGCCTGGCCAAACGGCAGAAACTCCTCTTTTTCCTCAAACGGCAGGTCCGACAGGATCAGTCCGTCAATCCCGCTCTCCTGACAGGATGAGAAAAACCGTTTGGCGCCGTAAGAGAATACCACGTTTGCATAGGTCATAAAAACCATGGGCACCGTAACATCCCGCCGCAGTTCTTTCACAAAAGCAAAGAGCTTATCTGTCGTGATTCCATTCTTTAATGCATGGAGGCTGGCTTCCTGAAGCACTGGTCCCTCTGCCGTAGGGTCAGAAAAGGGGATGCCAAGCTCAATCAGGTCAGCCCCGTTTTCTGCGGCAGCGCGGACAGCAGCGCCCGTGGTTTTCAGATCCGGAGCCCCGCAGGTGATAAAAGCAATCAAAGCCTTTCCGTTTTCAAATGCATGTTTGATCTTACTCATAGATATCCTCCCCCCTGTAACGGGCAATGGCGGCGCAGTCTTTGTCCCCCCTGCCGGATACGGTAATCACCATAATTTTATCTTTATCCATTTTGGGCGCAAGTTTTCTGGCGTATGCGACCGCATGTGCTGATTCAATGGCAGGAATGATGCCCTCTGTCCTTGCCAGATATTCAAAGGCGCACACGGCCTCTTCATCGGTGACTGGGACATATTCTGCCCTGCCGGTGTCGTGAAGCCAAGCGTGTTCCGGACCAACGCCCGGATAATCCAATCCAGCAGAAATGGAGTAAACCGGTGCGATCTGGCCGTATTCATTCTGGCAAAAATAAGATTTCATTCCGTGGAAAATACCGACACTGCCAGTATTCACTGTAGCCGCTGTCGAGGAGGTATCAATCCCCAGCCCTGCGGCCTCGCAGCCGATCAGTCTCACATCTGTGTCTTCAATAAAGTGATAAAAGCTGCCGATGGCATTGGAGCCGCCGCCCACACAGGCAAGGACTGCAGCCGGCAGTCTTCCCTCTTTTTCCAACATCTGCTCTTTGATCTCTTTTGAGATGACCGCCTGAAAATCTCGGACAATGGTCGGGAATGGATGGGGGCCCATGACGGAGCCCAGGCAGTAATGAGTGTCATTGATACGTAAAGTCCATTCCCGCATAGCCTCAGAGACTGCGTCCTTCAGGGTGGCGGTCCCAGTCTTTACAGGAATAACCTCGGCGCCTAAAAGCCGCATACGGTATACATTGAGGGCCTGGCGGATAGTGTCCTCCTCCCCCATATAAACCAGGCACTCCATATCCATCAAAGCGGCGGCTGTCGCCGTCGCAACGCCATGCTGGCCGGCCCCGGTCTCAGCGATCAGGCGCTTTTTCCCCATTTTCTTTGCCAAAAGCGCCTGTCCCAGCACATTGTTGATCTTGTGGGCTCCCGTATGGTTTAAGTCCTCCCTTTTGAGATAAATTTTCGCACCGCCCAAATCCCTTGTCATTTTCTTTGCAAAATACAGGCGGGAAGGCCTCCCGGCATATTCGTTAAAAAGCTCAGAAAGCTCCCTGTTAAATTCTGGATCGTTTTTGTAATGATCATAAGCGCCTTCCAGCTCGGCCACAGCATTCATCAATGTTTCCGGAATGTACTGTCCTCCATGTATTCCGAAACGTCCCTTTGGGTTTGTCATAATATCTCTTCCTTTCTGTTCCATATACGATCAAGAAGGGGAATATTCTTTTCCCTTACCCGCCGCGCAGTCTGTGCACCGTCTGAGCGGCATACTTCCTCTGCACGGGCCTGTGCATAAAAAAAACGCCCCCGACAGAATTCAAAACTCTGTCAAGGACGAATCACTTATCATGACAAATATGATATAATCCGCGGTGCCACCTTGAATTCACGGCATGACCCGTGCCCTTAGCGAGATACCTGCATATCCCTGGCAACTAACGTATGCCTACACGTCGCAGAATACTCTGTGGCATCCATCTTGCCGGAAACCATCATTTCACTGCGCCCTCCGCGGCCCATTTGACAATTTGTTTCTTACCTGACTCTCAGCAACGCAGGCTCTCTGTAAAGGCATCATTGCCGTTATCCCCGCCTCAACGGTTTGATTTATAAATTTCTTTGTAGAATAGCACGTTTTCTGGACGGTGTCAAGCTAAAATATAGCATCAGGTTTTTATATGAAAATAATATATTGAGTCTATCTTCTTGAAATACCTTTTGGAATATGTTATTTGTTTTTATACATAACGCTGTTAGGAGGAGGAATCCAGATGAAAATTGCGCTGTACTGCGACACCGGTACTCAGGCCATCGAACAGGTTCTGAGAGAATGGGGAGCAGTGATCGTATGGAAGGGAGGTTTGGACGGACAGCCTGAAAACCAGCTTTCCCAGGTTCCCTCTCCAGACACCTCCTGCGACCTTGCGGTAGTGGCACTGGATGGCGTCACAGGAGTCCGTAACTGCCGGAAACTCAAGGAATGGCGAAAAAGCCTGCCTGTACTGTGGATTGCCGATCAAGAAGCCTTCTGGCGGGAAAGTCGCCGTATCGGCGTTGAGGAATTCCTGGTAAAACCGGTCCCCGACAAAACGCTCTGCAAAGTGATAGGCCATATGCTAAGCAACATCCAAAAATCTGACGCCAAAAACAAACTCCAATAGAATGCGGCAGCAACGCATTTTTCTAGATATCTTGTTTTAATGAAGGAGGACGCATGGACAAAACAATAACTCTGACCATTACCGGCCAGGACCACTACGAACTACAGGGGCTTTTGTCGGAAGAGGGGGATCAAGAACCTATCCCTTTCCGCAGTGTTTTAGAGCTGATTTTGCTGCTGGATAAAAAAATGAAACATCCGGCCGGCCCCGAAAAGGAATGAATATCCTCACCGCGTTTTCCCGCTCATCTGCTCCACGGTCAGTTTAAAGACCGTGGTACGGGACATAACTGTCTGATTAAAGGCACGTTCCTCTTTATGATAGTGCCTCATCAGCGCACACAGGGCATCATACTTTTCTTCCTCTGGAACCAGTTCAATCCTCCCCCGTCCAATGACACTCTCATACTTCATTGTACAGGAGCACCCTTCTTTTCCCTTTTTTAACATCAGCTCGTGGGAACAATCCATCTCGAAGCTGACACGGTCATCCTTTGCAATCAGTTCGTACTTCCTTCCTTCTGACGCCCCATGAAAATATAAGACGATCTGCCCGTCCTTCTCCTCCATGCCAAAATTAAGAGGCAGAATGTAAGGATACCCCTCGTCGTTCCATGCCAGCCGGCATACATCGCATTTTTTCATCACCTCAATGATCTGAGTCCTGCCTTTTATTTCTCTGTCACTTCTTCTCATCTGCATTTTCTCCCGAAGTCCGGCCAAATAGCCAGTATATTAAAGAGGAGCAAAACCTCTATTCTGATCATACTCCTTATCCACTTACATCAGCTTTTTCAGGCTCTCGTAAACCGGTTCCAGTGCGTGATAGGCCTCATCAAAGACCAGAGCCATGCGCCGGTAACGTTCCCGTTCCTTCTCCCTGGGCTCCACATTCCGGCGCACCTCTAAGAATTTGCCTGCTGCGTCAAAATCCTGAAACAGCCCGACTCCCACGCCTGCCGTAATAGCCGCTCCCATAGAAGCCGCCTCCTCAAGCAGATCCGGAACCTGGATCCTCACATCATAGACATCCGCCAAAATCTGCTGCCAGATCCGGCTCTTTGCCCCTCCGCCCACGACCACCATCTCCCGGATATCCTGTCCTTTTTTCCGGAATGTTTCAAGAACCACATTTAAATTCAGGGCTACTCCTTCCTGAACAGCCCGCAAGAAATCCTCTTTCCCGTGTTCCATTCCAATTCCCACGAAACCGGCCCTGGCGTCCGGATTCCATCTGGGACTCCGCTCTCCCAGCAGGTAGGGCAAAAACAGAAGGCCATTGCTACCAGGACGGCTTTTTGCAAGTTCCTCCTCTAAAATAGTATAAACTGACACCCCCCTCTCCTTTGCCTGCTCCCGCTCATGACCACAGAAATGGTCTACATACCAGGCATACGCCCCGCCGCCGCTCTGCATGGTGCCTGTAGGAAGTACATAGCCCGGAACGATATGGGCCCAGTTGAAGGTCTTCTGCTCCTCATCGTAAATGGCTTTCCTGCTGGTAATAGAAATCCAGGAAGAAGTCCCCATGCTGCTGTGGGCCACTCCTTCTCGGATGCAGCCGGTGCCGATGGCAGAGCAGACCCCGTCTCCGCCGCCGCAGACCACTAAGGTCCCAGGAAGGAGTCCTGTGAGTTCTGCTGCCTCTTTTGTCACAGTTCCGGCAATGTCCGTGGATCGGTGAAGCTTTGGCAGCTTATTCCGGTCAATCCCCATGGCATCTAAAAGCCGGTCTGACCACTCCAGATGGTCCAGATCCATCAGGCAGGTGGAAGATGCATCTGTATACTCTGTCACAAACTCTCCGGTCAGCTTTAAGATCACATAATCCTTGGCATTGAGCATTTTATAAGTTGCCGCGTAAATCTCCGGCTCCTGCGCCTTCACCCACATAAACTTCTGGCCCCCGTAAGAAGGTGACAGCCTGTGTCCTGTCAGACGATAAAATTCTTGTTCTGGGATTCTCTCCGCAAGTTTTCTTTGCTGCTCCACTGCCCGCATATCCGCCCAGATAATGGCGTCCCGCAAGGGTTCCCCTTCCTGATTCACACAGACACACCCCATCATCTGTCCACTGAAAGACACACCTGCGATCTTTGTCCTGTCCACTTTTGAGACCAGAAGCCTGGTGGTCTTAAGGACAGCTTGCCACCAGTCCTGTGGCCTTTGCTCCGCCCAGGTTCCATTGGAATAGGACACTGGATAAGGGCAGGTTACACTGTCAATTAACTCCCCGTCCCCCGAAAATAAAGTCGCTTTATTTCCCGAAGTTCCCAGATCGTGCGCCAACAAATATTCCATACTCTCCTCCTTTATTTCCGGCGGCTCTTAAACTCCTTTGTAATGGCAATAGAAGCCGAAGTTCCGATTCGCTCTGCCCCGGCCTCAACCATAGCAAGACAGGTATCCAAATCCCGGATCCCTCCGGCCGCTTTCACTTTCAGGACATCTCCCACCATACTTTTCATCAATTTCACATCCGCAAGGGTAGCTCCCCCGGTACCGAAGCCGGTGGAAGTCTTGATATAATCCGGCCGTTCCTTCAGAGCGATCCGGCACAGGGTTTTCTTCTCCTCCTCAGTCAGAAAGCAGTTCTCAAAAATGACCTTGCTGATGACTCCGTGCTCCCTGCACACTGATACAATCCTGCCCATTTCCTCCTGAATATAAGTATAATTGCCTTCCTTCAACTCTGTAAGATTGACCACATAATCAATCTCATCCGCTTCGTTTTTGATAGCATTCTCCGTCTCAAACACCTTTGTCTCTATGGTCGTCTGCCCAAGAGGAAAGCTGATGGCCGCCCCCACATGGACACTGCTTCCTTTAAGGAACTCTGCACATCGCTTCGTCTGTACGGAATTAACAGCCACCATGGCAAAGTCATATTCTTTCGCCTCCTCACACAGTTTTTTCAGATCCGCCCTTGTGGCGTAAGGTTTTAAATAAGTATGGTCAAACAGCTTCACCAGATCTTTTAATTCCATCTGTAACCCCCTCCATTTATGTTATTATGTAATTACATAATAAATTAATAAATCACGAATGTCAATCAGAACTATTGTTTTTTCTCTCTTTATCCTTTATAATTCCTGTGAGGAGGTAGTTTTTTATGAATCCGATTTACAGTCAGCTTTCCCTAAACCGAATGGTACCCATTCCCCTCTATTACCAGATCAAAACCTTTTTCATGGATCGCATTAAAAGCGGGGAACTGGCAGACGGAGAAACAGTTCCACCTGAGGAGGAACTGTGCGCCCTCTGGGACGTCTCCCGCCCCACCGTCCGTCAGGCCTTCTCTGAGCTGGTACATGAAGGATATCTGAGCCGGCTCCGCTCCAGAGGCACCCACATTACCCACCCCAAAATAAACAGCGATTTTATCCAGAAGATTCAAAATTATAATCAGGAGACAGAAAGCATGGGACTTACACCTTCCACCAAAGTCCTCCTTATGGAAGAACAGCCTGCGGTGGAAGAGGTAGCTGAACACCTGGCCCTGTCTCCAAAGACTCCTGTAATCCGCCTGGAGCGGCTCCGCTTTGCCGACAAAAGACCTATGGTCTATGTGAAGACCTTTCTTCCCGCCAGACACTTTGCTCCGATCCTAAAAGCCGCAGACCTGGAAAGGGATTCTCTTTATCAGACATTGGAAACCTTCTGCAATATCCGGATCGGAAGGCTCACCAGGCAGATCCACGCCGCCCTGGCAGATGACTATCTGGCGAGGCTTCTGGGGATGATACCTGGTTCTGCCATTTTATGCAGTTCCACGGTGGCCTACACCGAAGAAGGGATTCCCTTTGAATATTCCCTGGCTTCCTACCGGGGTGACAGCTATCGGATGAATGTGGAACTTTCCAGAGGAAATTCGTAAAAACAGGCGGGAAGCTGCTATTCACTCATATCCGCTGCACACATCCACCCACTGCACAAACCCGGAATATCGCTCCAATTCCGGGACAGACACCTTCTGATGAAATTCCCCTTTATATTTTTTGTTGTCCACTCTCACATCCCCGGCCGCAACAATCAGCGCAGGTCCGTCTTTTTGCAGAAAAGACATGGTTTTGCGATCTGTTTCGGTTCGCAGCCCACCGCCAACGCTGTCTCCTCTACAGTGGCACTGGATTTTTCAAACCCCATGACCCGGCTGCCCATATCTACATGTTCAAAATATTCTTTTACCCGTTCGTATGACATATTCTCCTCCACAATTCCACAAATTGTTTCTCTACGATAAAAAGAAACCGCCTCCTACAGAGGAACTCTCTGTTTTATAGCGGTTTCCTTTATTCTTATTTTGTCTGCATAATCCTGCCTGATTATCTGATCACTTCTGTTCCCCTAATTGCAAATATTTCAAATAGGCACTGATAAAGCCATCCAGGTTCCCGTCCAGAACGCTTGTCACATTCCCGCTCTCCTCATTGGTCCTGTGGTCCTTTACCATGGTATAGGGCTGCATGACATAGGATCGGATCTGGCTGCCCCAGCCGATCTCCTTCACATCTCCCCGGATATCAGAAATCTTTTCCGCATTCTCCTGCTGCTTTAAGAGAAGGAGCCTGGCCTTTAACATCTGCATGGCCTTGTCCTTGTTCATGTGCTGGGAACGCTCATTCTGGCACTGTACCACAATCCCGGTGGGTAGATGGGTAATCCGGATGGCTGAGGAAGTCTTGTTGATGTGCTGGCCGCCGGCTCCACTGGAACGGTAGGTATCAATCCGCAGGTCATCCGGATTGATTTCAATATCAATATCCTCCTCAATGTCCGGCATCACATCGCAGGACACAAAAGAGGTCTGCCGTTTCCCAGCCGCATTGAAGGGCGAGATCCGCACCAGCCTGTGGACTCCCCGTTCCGATTTGAGATATCCAAAGGCATTCATGCCGTTGATCTGCACGGTCACCGACTTGATCCCGGCTTCTTCGCCGTCCAGATAGTCAAGCACTTCCGTGGTAAATCCCTTCCGCTCTGCCCAGCGGGTATACATCCGATAAAGCATCCCCGCCCAGTCACAGGATTCCGTGCCGCCGGCCCCCGCATGGAGGGTCAAAATGGCATTATCCCTGTCATACTCACCGGATAGCAAAGTGGACAGCCTGATCTCTTCCAGCTTATCTCCCAACTCCTTTAATCCTTCTTCGATCTCCGGAATCACGGAAGCGTCATTCTCCTCATACCCCATCTCCAGAAGAATCTGAAGCTCTTCCATCTTCTCTTCCAGGCCATGGAACTCTTCTACCGTATCTTTTAGATTTTTCAATTCCTGCATAATCTTAGAAGAGCGGGCGGCATCATTCCAGAAATCCGGCTCCTCCAGATATTTTTCTAATTCTGCGATCCGTTCACTTTTCCCGGCCAGGTTAAAGTGAATCCCTCACTTCCACTAAAGGTTTTTCCAGAGAGGCAAGTTCGCCCTTGAATGCATCAAGCTCTACCAATAGCTTCACCTTCTTTCTTTATTTATTCCTGTCTTTTTACAGTCCTCTCCCACAGCACTGCTTGTACTTCTTTCCAGAGCCGCAGGGGCAGGGATCGTTGGGATATACTTTCTTGGTCTCCCGCTTCTTGGGGGCGTTTGCAAGGGAATCGTCCTTGTTGGTGCCAGTCACTTTGGCCACCTGCTCCCGCTCCACCTTCTGCTCCACCCGGACATGGAAAAGCAGTTTGATGGTTTCTTCCTGGATATTGGCTGTCATGGAATCAAACATCTCATAACCTGCCATCTTATATTCCACAAGCGGATCTCTCTGACCATATGCCTGCAGGCCGATGCCCTGCCTCAACTGGTCCATGTCGTCAATATGGTCCATCCACTTCCGGTCAATGACTTTTAAGAGGATCACCCGCTCCAGCTCGCGGACCTGCTCTGCCTCTGGGAACTGGGCCTCTTTTTCCTCATAAAGCTTCACAGCCTCTTCCTTCAGCATATGCTTCAGCTTCCCTTTGTTTAGGGAATCGTAATCCTCCTCAGAAAGCTCCACCGGCTTCACAGGAACCGCCGGAGAGAGCAGATCATTGAGTCCTCCCACATCCCACTCTTCCGGAGACTGATCGTCGGAAATGGTTGCATCCACAGCGTTCTCCACCGTGTCGGTGATCATCTTGTAAATCACGTCCCGCATGCTTTCTCCGTCCAGCACCCGACGGCGCTCCGCATAGATCACCTCGCGCTGCTCATTCATGACCTGATCGTAATCCAGGAGCCGTTTCCGGATCCCAAAGTTGTTGCCCTCAATCTTCTTCTGAGCTTTCTCGATGGCGCTGGAGAGCATCTTATGCTCAATCTCCTCTCCGTCAGCCACACCCAGTGTATTAAATACAGACATCAGCCGTTCCGAGCCGAACAGACGCATCAGATCATCCTCCAGGCTGATATAAAACCGGGATTCTCCCGGGTCACCCTGCCTGCCGGACCGGCCCCTTAGCTGGTTGTCGATACGCCTGGATTCGTGGCGCTCCGTCCCGATGATCTTAAGGCCGCCTGCTGCTTTTGACTCCTCGTCCAGTTTAATATCCGTACCACGCCCCGCCATATTGGTGGCAATGGTCACAGCCCCGTGGACGCCGGCCTCGGCCACAATCTCCGCCTCCATCTCATGGAACTTGGCATTTAACACCTTGTGGGCAATGCCCTTTTTCCGGAGCAGACCGCTGATTTCCTCAGAAGAGTCAATATTGATCGTGCCGACCAGGACCGGCTGCCCCTTCCTGTGGGCCTCCATGACCTCCTCCACCACCGCATTCAGTTTTTCCTTTTTTGTCTTGTAAACTGCATCCTGCCTGTCGTCCCGGATCACCGGACGGTTGGTGGGAATCTCAATGACATCCATTCCGTAGATATCCCGGAATTCTTTTTCTTCTGTCAGGGCCGTACCGGTCATGCCGGCCTTCTTGTCAAATTTATTGAAGAAGTTCTGGAAGGTAATGGTTGCAAGGGTCTTGCTCTCCCGCTTCACCTTCACATGTTCCTTGGCCTCAATGGCCTGATGGAGCCCGTCAGAATAACGGCGTCCCGGCATGATACGACCCGTAAATTCGTCGACGATCAGCACCTGATCATATCGAGGTGGCCAAGGTGGAGGAGGCCTTCAG